>CAWGZP010000127.1:0-11551 GCA_963826655.1 uncultured delta proteobacterium | reverse complement strand
AGTTACCGTCTCGTAAATAACGCCCACGATTAAACTACGGCAAGGGCGATGGGTTGCGCTTCCGCTCCACCCATCCTACGGGTCTGGAGCGGCCACAGGGATATTGTGGAGTTGCTGCTTGCCAGGGGGGCCAACGTCAACGCAAAGCAGAATGACGGCGGAACCGCGTTGACGTTCGCTACTAAGAACGGTCACAACGAGGTAAAGGAACTGCTTCTCAGGGCGGGAGCAAAATAAAAACGACTGGTTCGGAGAGACGCCCGCAAGGGGCTATGCTACGGTAAGGATGATGGGTTTCGTTTCGAGACCGGGACGCAAACGCGATAGTTTTCGTCTTCCCTCCTTTCTTAAAGGGAGTCAGGGCGACCGTGATTCTCCGATATCATCTGATGCTTTGAAATCCCCTCGATCCCCCTTTACAAAAGGGGGAAGTAGAAATTGGCCCCATAATGCTTTGGAGTCCCCCTCGATCCCCCTCGACCTCCCTTTACAAAGGGGGGGAGTAGAAATTGGCCCCAGGGGATTTTGTCGAAGAATTTCTGAACTGCGACCCGGTCTCTTCACTCTGCCCATGCATGCGGCTATCGACCCCAGACTGTCCTCGACGACATCGAAACCCGTTGCGCTTAAGTATGGATGCCGCAATAAGCGCGCGGTAGCCGCTCCGGCAATATGTGGTCACCGGTCGGCCCCGGGGGATTGTGCCGACAAGCTGGGGCAGTGGGCTTTTTTTATATAAGGGTGCGGAAGGGGGAAATCCAGTTGCCGGAGCGATCAGGTTGAAAGAAGACTGGGTGAGGGAGTTATTCGAGTTGTTTTTCCAAGAAGATAAATGTCAAACGATCACTCATCTTTTCCCGCCTATACTCGCGGTAACCCAGCTTTTTATATAAATGTAGATTCCGCACGCTACGATGGCCGGTAAACAGTTCGAATCTCTTCACTGTATTATTATGCAGTTCAATGTATGACATGAGTGCATAACCAATCCCCTGGTTCTGATACGCCGGGTTCACCATCAGTTTCCCCACGTAACAGGATTCGCCCTCTACCAGAGTCCGCACGGAAGCCACCAGGTTATTCCCCTGTAACGCCTTGAAAACGTCATAGGTTTGAAACTCGTCCTTAAGATCGTCCAACGTCTGGCGCAGTGGTTGTATCGAAAAATCGCTGTAGATTTCGGCCTCGCTGCGATACGCCAGCTTCTGCAGCGTCAAGATCTCGGGAGCGTCTTCGATCACTGCCCTTTGGATTTTCATCGATCGAGCAACTCCATCGAATCAACCAACCGTCTATCAATTACCCGATCCAGAGCCCTTCCAAGCGAACCTGGAGTCCGGTTGGCGTCTTGTTGAGGTAGTTCACCAACCCGCTGTGCCGCCATTGCAGCATGCACATGCGGGGCTGGAAATAATATCGCGCCCCGATCCTGATTTCGGCTCGCGTCTCATTGATTATCCCCTCATAGCCTTCGGCGATGTAGTAACCGATATCTTTAAACCCCTCCTGACGAGGTCTGAGCGGTCCGGTGACACACCATACGATTACCCCGGTACGCCGGTCAACCTGAATCACCTCACCACAGTGTGTAATGGGACAACCGCAGGACATGCCAAGGGGCCGGCCGATCATAACATCCCCCTCGTGGATTTCCATTTCACGCGTCAACATCGGGTTATGCGGAATGATGATCTCCCGCGGACCGGGGTCCTCCGGAAAATGTTCGAGAAAGAAGTCGAATCCGCGCCCGAGGGTGTCCTGCCACCGGCCTTCGGGCGCTTCCGCGTCCCTGGAATCCGCTCTCTCCGGCAAATGGCATTCGGCGCAGGAAGCAGAACATCCGGCGGCATCGGACGTGCGATCCTGTGGCGCGCCGATGCTATCCCTGGACAAGTGAATACATCGTTGAACCAGGGTCGGGTCGCCGGGCAAACGCGCGGCAAAATCCCGGCAAGTGCGAAAGCCGCATATGCCACAATCCAGGCCCGGTAAATCCGCTTCTGTAACTACCCTCATTTCACCATTCATACACTATCCCCTCCTCTTATGCGTAATTTACGAATCTCAGTCGTCTCCAATCATTCGCGAACTGATGGGACGTAATTTTCGAACGATTTTAGTGAAAAGCTCCAGAAAGTGTTCAACCTCATCGGCCGTGTTGAAACGCCCGAGAGTGATCCTCAACGATCCACGCGCACGCACCGCATCAAAACCCATTGCCAAAAGAGTTTCGGAGGGAGCATCCGCATGATGTGAACTACACGCACTGCCGCTCGATACCGCTATCCCGTGAGCGTCTAGTTCGAGCAAAAGATGCATCGCTTCCCCTTCCATCCCGGCCAGACCAAGGCAGATATGTCCGGGCAAGCGACGGTACCGGTGTCCGATGAGATAAGCCGGGAGTTGCCCCGAAAAGAGGCCTTCGATCAAGCGATCCTGCAGGGCCACGAGTTCGACCGTCTCCCCGGTCATGGAAGTGCGGGCGAGTTCGGCTGCACAGCCAAACCCTACGATGCCGGCCACATTCTCGGTAGCTGAACGCAAACCACGTTCCTGGCCCCCACCGTAAATAATTGGCGCAAGCTCTGTCCCCTTGCGCACGTAGAGAGCGCCTACCCCTTTGGGTCCATAAAGTTTATGGGCTGAAAGAGAAAGCAGATCCACCGGCAAAGACCTCAAATCCAGTGGAAGCTTCCCGCCGGCCTGGACCGCATCCGTGTGGAACAGCGCCCCGGTGGAATGCGCAATCCTGCCCAATTCGGCAATCGGCTGCAAGGCGCCGGAAATGTTATTGGCCGTCATAATCGAAACCAGCTTAGTGGCCGGCGTGAGTGCGGCCGAGAGAGCCGACGGGTCTACGAGACCGTCTGGATTGGCTGGAAGCCGCGTAATGGACACGCCGCGATTTTCCAGCGCAGCGCAGGTAGCCAAAATCGCGGGATGCTCGATTCGACTGGTGACTATATGAACGCGCCGGTAATCGGCAGGCGTGAATAAACCGGTCAAAGCGAGGTTATCGGCCTCGGTGCCGCTGGCGGTAAAGATGATTTCATCAGGGGAGGCCTGGACCAAAGCTGCAACCTGTTCCCTTGCTTTATCCACGGCCTCCCGGGCACGCCTCCCAAGTCTATACAGACTTGACGGGTTTCCAAATATCGCGCCCAGAAACGGCTGCATCGCGTCTTTCACCCGCGGATCGATGGGGGTCGTCGCCGCGTTGTCAAAATAGATCAAGGTATTTTCCACGGCTATTCGCCCCGATAGAATATCTGGTTTTCAAGGGGACGGACGACCCCGAAGTGGGATTGCCACCCGATGTCCTTTTTGCCCACACAAATCGTGCACGTCCCAACCGGAGGGTTTCCACGCAAAAGAAGGGGCGAAGGGTGGCCCTGCGCATCAAAAGTCACTGGCGGGGCCGACAGAAAATGCCCGATGAGAGGGTCGATGCCGATGCCGTAAAGGGCGTTGGTTTCACGGATCTGTACGGAAGGTGCGGCGTCCTGGATGCGGGCACGGAAGACTTCCCGCTCAGCCTGGGATACCCGGTCGATTTTGGTGACGACGGCCACGTCCGCCAGCGAGAGCATCGGTCCGACCTTGAGCGGAAGGTTCATTCCGCTGGTGGCTTCGAGCACGACTATCCCCAGCCCGCCATCCACGTAAGGTGAGCAGCGCAGGCACAAACCGGCGGTTTCCACCAGAAGAGCGTCGCACTCCTCCCTGTGCGCCCACTGCAAGGCATCGCCAAGAACCATGACGTTGCAGTGGTCCGGACAGAGTTCACCCGAATAGGTCTTGCGGGCAGGAATACCGAATTCTTCCCCCAACTGCCTATCCTCCTCGGCATACTGAACGTCGATTTTCAGGAAAGCGGGGCGCAAACCCTTTGCCTTGAGTTTTCGGATTACGTGCCTCAGCACCGATGTCTTGCCGGTTGTGGCCGGTCCGGCGCAAATCATAAGTTGCATGCCCTGTCCTCCAATTCATCACCGAACAAGCGTTCGCCCTTTCGAATCTTGTCACGCAGCCGGCAGAGAGAGTCATCGAGATAGCTCACTTTCTTTGCCAACTTCCGCTCTGCTTCATCGGTTTGGAGCACCCGCACTACCATGCCCCCTTCCATTACCAGCCGGTAATCGGACAGAAGCGCAATTCGGGGATCGTGTGTAACGAAGATAAAAATCTTCCGGTGTTGGCGGAGTAGCTCTATAGCACGTGTCCGGTGAATGCCGGCGTTTTCAACTTCATCGAGCAGGACGATCGGGGTGTTGCAGATAACGGTCGCATCGGCGATGAGGAGTGCCCGCGTCTGCCCTCCGGAAAGCTCCGTCATGCGGCTTTCCACCGCGATAGGCTCGCCCGTCAATTGGTTTGCGAATGCCAGCGTTTTGTGGACGGCGTTACTGCTTTGGCCGGCATCCGAACTCCTAATGCGCGCGTGTGTGTTAAGGAACTCGCGCACCGGCAGGTCCGAGAGGAAGGTCGTGTGTTGCGTAACCAGTGCGATGGGATTATGCGCCGGATCATTGCGGAATTCATCGGGCGCTGGTTGACCGTTAATCAGAATGCGCCGTCCGGTTGGCGTATTCGCATCGGCAAACAGTTCGAGGTCGTTAATCAGAGTTGTCTTGCCCGATCCCGTATGACCGACCACGCTGACCACGTCACCCATTTTCATGTCAATGCGCGGAACGGATTCAGGTTCTCCGCTCTTTCCGCGCCCCGCGAGTATGGAAATCATCTCGATCATAATATGACTTGTCCTATGGGGTTTATAGTATTAAATCTCAAAAAAAAACAGCTACGCCACGTCTGCCACGGTTGTGTTCTCCATTTTTGCCGCTGTGTAGTCTCTCACCTCTTTGAATACGCCCATCAGCTTCTTCTCCTTTTCGATGGGCGTTGACTCATAGAAGTAGCTGCTCACGGACTCCGTGGGGGCTAAAGCGCCGTCGAAAAGCCGGACGATCTCGGCCAAAGAGATCTTGGAAGCATCTTTGGCCAGATGGAACCCTCCGCCCTTTCCTTTCGAGCTGCGCAGGTACTTGGCGAGCCTTAGGGTCAGGAGGATTTGTTCAAGGAACTTCGGGGGTATTCCCTGGGCCGCCGCAATCTTCTGCACGGAGATATATTCCTCATCCGGATACCGAGCCAGATAGACTAAAGCCAACAGTGCGTATTCACTGCGAGACGTCAATTTCATTTTCCCACCCCGAAATATATGACCATTATGATAGGGTTAATCTGGTAGGTCAAGCTTTTTTATAAATTTCAAACGGGGGACTCGACCCCTTTTTCAAGAGTGGGATGTACGGATTGTCCGGGTAATTCGGAAAGGATTTTCTCCAGCCTCCGGGCCTCGTCGAGTATTACCCTGGCATACTTGCCGGACTGTGATTCAGGATCCAGGGAGGCGGCCAGTCTTCTGGCGAAACCTCCAACTGCTGTAAGTGGATTGCGTATCTCGTGGGCGGCAGCGTCAAGAGTATCCTGTACACACTTGTCGTGTCTGTCGATAGAAGAGAATGAGGGGAGGTCCTTTCGGTATGCTTTCAGGGGGCATTGCGAGAAAGCCCGGGAAATCCCGGCTAATGCCCTGTTGGCGTTTTCCAGGACTCCGATGATGTCGCTTTGCCGATCTACTTGCAGTTTGAATCCCAGGGCAATTTTTTCGACTTCGGCGAGAGTTTCAAAAACAGCATCGTGGATGCTCTCCTGGCTAAGGCCCAGAATTGTCTCGGCTTCAAAATAAAAAGATTCGAACGCGTGAGGACCTTCAAGAATAATCCGAGAAAACTTTCTCGCCAGCCGGCAAACTGTCCACAGGTGTGAGAAACTTGAGTCCCGGTACTGAGGGCAGACTTCCTGGCAAGCTACAACACCATCGGGAAACCTCCAGAATTTCAATGCCAAGGCGCCCACCTGCCGATGGTTCAGGCCGTAGCAGGCATTCTCTTTTTCCAGCAGTTCGTCCAGGGGCTCAAGGTCCAAACTGAATGTGCCGTCTTGACCTCTTATGCATAACTCAAAGAGAATAGGCAGCCCTATTTCCATGGTCAGCCCGCAAAGAAAGGCTTCTTCCGGATTGGTCATTTTTGATTGGCGCGCCAAAGATTTTGCAATCAACCCTCGATATAAAGAGATACGCCAGAACAGTTCATAGTCGAACTGGTCAACTTTCCCCATTGGGAATGCGTCACGCAGAGAAATGGACAAAGCCATCAATTTGATTTGGTTATGCCCCAGCCTCATTACAGCTCGTGACAAAGTGGCGATAGGGCTTCCCGTGCCGAAGAAGGCGCTGTTGGAAAGACTCAGGAGCCGCACGGTCAGGGAAGGATCTTTCTCTATAAGCGTTACAAGCTGGTCATTTGAAGCATCCTCGTTTGAAGCCGCCTCCAGGAGTCTGAGCGCAATAGCCGACAGCGGCGGAATAGCATAGCCCGACTCAAGCATTCGGAGGAGTTGGCCGGTACCGATCTTGTCCATAGTTATTCTTCAACCTTCATTTCATGAATATGATAATCCAATAGAAGAGATCGGCATGGGAGGACCTGTTCTTTAACAATATCATTGACTTCACCCGGCTTATTCAATCCCGGAGAGGAGGAGGCTTCCCTGACGGATAGCCAATAAGAAGGGGTCCTGATCTGTCTTTCGCCCAGATTTTGGGGTTTGAGCCGGAGCTAATCTCGGGGGCATCGCCGCCTTCACCCTGGTCTCGTTTTCGTTTGCGACGCTGCCGGACAGCCTGGCTACTGCTTTTTCAAGACGGCTTCTCTAAGAGCCTGGGTGACGTCCCGCATCGAATTCCCGCATCCCACTCGCAGGCCGACGGATTGAGCCCAACTGCTGGTTTTAATCTTCAGGGTGTATGTGTGTATCGTGCGGCCGGGGTTGCCTTTGTAGGGTTCGAATTGACTTGTCCCGATGTTCATATCAAGATCATTTTCACAAGGCCGTGCTTTGGCATCTATACAGCCCTGGACAGCGGCAGGGTTGCGCACCAACGTCCAGTAAGAGCGGTACAGATGACTTCCAGGGTCGTCCCAATGTACCTGGCGGATGAGATAACGGGTTTTGAACCCTAATACGCAGACCCTGGTCCAGAAGTCGATGGCCTCGACACCGGGGTTCTCCCCTTCGAGTTGGAAGCTCCGGATAACTCTGCCCTCGACAGTATAAGGCATTATCGTGGTGTAATGCTTATAATCGCGTGCAACCCGGATGCATTCTTCGGGTCCTGCTTCGATAAGCCCAATACTCTCCGCCATGACCGTGCCGTCGTCAAGCTTCTTCACGTTAGTGAGGATTTCCCCCTTCTCGAGTTTTGCTTCGTCAGGCGAAATGATCGTCCTGGTGTACGCCTGATCCCATGAAATGGGCATTTTGTTGGTAAGAGGATCGGCCCTCAGGTCGATTGAGGCCTCCACAGGCATGGCGATAATCAACGAGGCCACTGCGATCCAGATTCCGATCGAAAATAAACTGTTCTTGTCTTTCGTCATATGAACTAATTCTTTCCAATGTTTTCGGCAGGCATCCGGCCTGCAAAGTGCCAGTGAAATTTTTTGTGAGACCAATTCTCAAACTATCCGTAAAATGACTCAAACCACCAATGCCGCCGCCGCGGAGGCTGCATGCGTACCGGACGTCCCGCGTGAATTTAAGGTTATCTTGACATAATAGCAAATCGAAGGCGATGATAGTAGTAGTCGTGACGGAAGCCGGGACATCGAAGCTGGAAGCGCGAGTCCGGTCCCGGTGGCCCAGTTGAGGATCGTTCCACCAAAAGAGACGATAATGAAAAAGTGTCCCTTCTGCGCTGAAGAAATTCAAGATGCAGCGATAAAGTGCAAGCACTGCGGCGAGTTTATGGATGCCGGAAACAACCCCGGGTTGGTAGAGAATAAACTCCAGTGGTATCTCCGAACACCCTTTATTTTCTTCGCGGTCTTTTGTGTGGGCCCCCTGGCGTTGCCCCTGATCTGGTTGCGTCCACAAACTACATGGGCATGGAAGATCGGGCTTACGATTGGAATCCTTGTCCTCAGTTGGATCCTGTTTCGAACCACGGTGGAGTCCATCCACACTCTCAAGGAGTATTACGATTTGATGGATGGGCTTTGAAACGATCTGTCAGTAGCTGTCCAGCGCCTCAAAGAGCTTTTCGATGTCGCTTTCATCGTTGTAGAAATGAGGTGAGAGCCTGACCGCGTTCCCTCTTTGAGCCGCGAGGACCTTCCTCTTTAAGAGATGACGAAAAAGTTTTCCCGCGTCAACGGGTATGAAGCTCAAGATGCCCGAGCGGTTAACGGGCTCCAGCGGGCTGATGACCTTTAGACCCCTGTTGCCAAGCTCCGACGAGATAATGTCGTTTAAGGCCGATATCCTGGTGAATATGCGTTCTATACCAATTTCTAGCAGCATTTCGAGCGCAGTTCCGAGGGCGGCGATTCCGGCAAGATTGAGTGTTCCCGGTTCGAATCGGCGGGCATCGTTTTTTAGTTTCAGTTCCAGGTTATAGAAATCCTCTTCGTTTTCGACGCTACGCCATCCGACTTTGGTGGGGTGCAGCAGGCCGTCGGCTTCCTCCGAGATGTAGAGAGCGCCGATTCCCATTGTGCTCAGCAGCCACTTATGGCCGCCGCTGGCGAGGAAATGAACGCCGCAGCTTTTCACATCGAGAGGAATGGCTCCAAGACTCTGAATGGCATCAACGCAGAGCAGGATCCCCTTTTGACGGCAGAATTCACCCAGTTCCTCCAGGTCGCACCTGAACCCGGTGGTAAAATCCGTCGAGCTTGCCGTGATAAGCCTTGTTCCAGGGCGAAGCATGGCCTTTATGTCCGAGACATCGAACCGTCCCCCGGTTTTTTGAAGAAAGCAGACCTCTACCCCGAAGCGCTCCAGGTTCACCCATGGGTACACATTCGAAGGGAAATCAGGGACCGGCACAATGACTTTATCGCCAGGCTTCCATGAAAGGCCTGCTGCGACCATACTAAGGCCTTCGGATGTGTTCGAGGTGAAGCAGATTTCGGAGGAAGCCGCATTTATGAGGCGGGCAAAAAGCCCACGGGTCTTTGCCACCATTTTCATCCATTCCGGGTAATGAGTTAAACCTTCATTGCCGAACTGGAGCATCAAAGCGTTCACCGCATCGGCTACCCGCAACGGCGGAGCCGATATGGCGGCATTATTGAAAAAGGAAACATTCTTCGTGATCGGGAATTCGCGTCGATATTCGGACAACTCTTTCATAGTGGACTCCGGTGGCCGGGAATTAATAAATTTGCAAAACCGGTGTACAGCGAATAGGTTATAATCTCTACTCGGGATCATAGAGAACCATAGCGAATTCATAGAATCATTCTCAAGGGGGATGGCAATGGCAAGGAGCACAGTTTTTGACCGTGCAATAGTTCAAAACGAATTCATCCGCCGCGTCTACAACTGGATGGCCCTGGGGTTGGCGCTAACGGCTATCACCGCGCTATATGCGGTGAATGCGGGCCTTGTTTACTCTATTCTGAAGAATCCCGTCATCATGCTCGTGCTGATCGTCGGCGAACTGGGCCTGGTCATAGCCTTAAGCGCTGCGATAGGCAGGATCCAGTCCTCGACGGCTATTTTCATGTTTTTTGCCTACTCGTTTCTCAATGGTCTCACACTATCGACCGTCTTTCTCGTTTACACGAAGGCGTCGATATCGAGCACCTTTTTCATAACCGCCAGCACATTTGCCGTCATGGGAGTTTATGGCTACACGACCAAAAGGGACCTTACCTCTCTTGGCAGTTTCCTCATGATGGGCCTCATAGGCGTCGTTATCGCCTCTTTCGTAAACTTTTTCTTTCAAAGCCCGGCTTTCTACTGGCTAATAACGTATGCGGGCATAGCAGTTTTCGTCGGGCTTACGGCCTACGATACCCAAAAAATCAAGGAAATGGGCTATGCCGGGTTCGCCGGTACAGAGGATGAGCGAAAGGGAGCAGTTATAGGCGCCCTGAGGCTCTACCTCGATTTTATAAACCTCTTCCTTCTTTTGCTCCGGGTTTTTGGGAGGCGAAACGACTAATTTAGAAGCGTGAAGCAGGGAGCGTGAAGCGGAAGTGCAAGGCGGCTAGCCGTGGAGCGAGTTTACAAACCGGTTACTGACGTTTCGTTCGGCCACCCGGCGACGTGGGAAAAGGAATTCTTCGAATCCGAGATGCTGCAAAATACTTTTGCTCACTTGCCGGGGATAGGTCTCAAAACGGAACTCTCCCTGTGGAAAAAGGGAATTCGCTCCTGGGAATTTTTCTGCGATGAACATCGAGAAAAGCCGGCGCCTTTCGGCCGGAAGAGATACGAAGAGTTGCGCAGCCGTCTCGAAGAATGCCGCGAGCGGCTCTCTGTCGCGCGATCCGGCATATTTTGCGGAGGCATTGGGACCAAAGCTCCTCTGGAGGCTTTTCGCGGATTTCAGGGGATGCACCGCCTACCTCGATATAGAGACTACAGGGCTCGGAGGTCCTGACGATCACATTACGACCGCATCGCTCTACGACGGCAGCCAGGTATCGTATTACATATACGGCGTAAACCTGGATCGCCTGCCCGCCGACCTCGAAAAATACCGGGTGCTTATCACCTATAATGGGAGTTGCTTCGACCTCCCCTTTATCAGGAATCAATTCGCAATAGCCGTTGACCATGTACATATCGATCTGCGCTATCTATTGAGCAGTCTCGGCTACCGGGGCGGGTTGAAGGGCTGCGAGAAGAGCCTGGGGCTATGCAGGGGCGAGTTGGATGGTGTTGACGGCTATTTTGCGGTCCTGCTCTGGCACGAGTACAGGGAAAGAGGCAATAAAAAGGCCCTGGAAACGCTTCTTGCCTATAACATGGCGGATACGGTCAACCTCGAAAACCTGATGGTGCAGGCATTTAACATGAAAATGGCGAGACCCCTTTCCATGAACTGAGGATCCCCCTGCCCTGCCCTCCATCGGTTCCTTTCGAACCGGACGCCGCACTGATAGACGACATGCGGGGGCGCTCTGCTGCGATAACCGCGGATTTTCCTGGTGAACGGCCGCATGCCGAATCATCTTCGGGAAACTGTCGGCGGCCCGTTCCGACCGCGAAGCGCGGGGGGGGGGGATTCTAGCTTACAGATATACGATAACACCTATCGCTTTCGCCCAATGTGGCTGAAATATTTGAAACTATTTTTGTCAAGGCCCTTTAAATTCAGCGACCTGTGAGGTTACTATTAGATAGAAAGAGAATGCATCTTTCCTCCTCGGAGAAGATCAGGTGGCCCCCCCTCCTCCACTTGGTCTTCTCTTTTTTGTGCTATCGCTCCTTACCCATCGCAGGGGTGCCGGATAACGCAATCAAAGACGAGGCGTAGTGTGGGCCGAAACCCATCGCTCGGGGGTAGTTTGGTGTCGCGAGTGGCCCCTCTTTAACAAAGGGCTCTGGACACCTGCAGCACAGGACTGAACTGCAGGTTGACCTGGGATAATTCATCCATGGACTATACTGGAGGGCATCTGTT
>CAWGZP010000126.1:0-19936 GCA_963826655.1 uncultured delta proteobacterium | reverse complement strand
CGTCGATTGCCCACCTGGGTTACATGCTGGTTGCTTTTTTGGCCGGCGGTTCCCAGGGACTGAACGCGGTCACATTTTACCTGATGGCCTACTTCATATCTACACTGGGCGCTTTCGGCGTGATAACCGTGCTCTCAGCACCGGGTCGCGAGATGGAAAGCATCGATGACTACCGGGGGCTTTTCCGGCGCCGCCCATGGCTGGCGGGAGTTTTCTCGGCAATGGTGCTCTCTTTGGCCGGACTGCCGCTCACGGCCGGATTTATCGGCAAGTTTTATTTGATCATGGCGGGGGTGGGCACTACGCTCTGGACCCTGGTGATCGTGCTGGCGTTGAGCAGTACCATCGGATTGTACTACTACCTGCGCATCCTGTTTGCCTTCTACTTTCAGCAGGCTGAGCCGGCGAGTCCCGCGAGATCCGAACCCGCTTTTTCCCTGCCCGGCGCACTCACCCTGGCAACTCTGACGTTTCTGCTTATCTGGCTGGGTGTGATGCCGGGGCCGATCTTAGGCCTGATCCAAACGATGATACATTGACAGCATTTCCAATTACTTGAGGCGCTGTGGGTATTCCTTAATCCGCGAGAGGTCGCCATGTTATCGTGGAACTGCCTCATTTTGCCGGCAATGAATCCTTTCAGGTGTCCCGCCCACTGTGGTAGAATAACATTGGTGGTTTAATACTGTGATCTCATAACAATCCTGAAATCTGTACCACGAATCCCACCCATACATGAGAACCATATGTTCCGCCCCGTCTTCAGTCAAGTCGCTCTTTGGAGGAACGCGGATGCACGATGAGGATAAGTCCAGGCAGCTGCTCATCCAAGAAATAAAAGAGTTGCGACGCAGGCTCCTCGATGCAGAAGAAGGTGGAGATTTTCCCTGCAAGTCCGAGAGCTTTCGGTACAGTTGCGAGCGTTCCCCGACAGAAGACTGTCCCCGCAAGAGTGATCCGCTTTTCCGGCGTCTTTTCGATAGTGTTTCCGACTCCTCCCTTATGGTCGACATCAAGGGCAGCATAGTCGAAGCAAATCGAACGGCATGCACCCACCTGGGGTACGATCGGAAGGAATTGCTCGGCATGCCGGCCCGGAAAGTAGGAGTGGGAATCGATTTTGCCGAGGACCACGATGCCTGGGAAAAACTCCGCAGCGGGAATACCATTACCCTGGAAGGCTCATATCGACGCAAGGACGGCAGGGCTTATCCGGTGGAAGAAAACATCAGCGCATTCGAATTCCAGGGGCAGGCCCTCGTTTTCGTATGCGCCCGGGATATCAGCAGACGCCGCAAGGCTGAAGCGGATATGCAGGCGGCGTTGCAGACATGGCGCGTCACCTTCGACGCCATCAACGACGCCATTTTCATTTTGGACAATGAGCACCGTATCACGCGGTGCAACGAGGCGGCGGGAAGGCTGCTCGGCTTGCCGGTCGAGCAGATCGTGGGCAGGCGTTGTCATGAACTCATGCACGGAACCGATGTTCCAATCCCGCGATGTCCCGTGGATAAGATGCAAAGAAGCCGTCGACGTGAAACCGCCGAAATCCAGGTGGGCGAGAGGTGGTTCCATGTCACCGCCGATCCTCTCAGGGATGCGCTCTGCGCTCCGAGCGGCGCGGTGCATCTTATCAGCGATGTCACCGCGCAGAAAGCCGGGGAGGAAACCTTACGCCATACCTGCCGTGCGTTGCGTCTGCTGTCCCAGTGCAACGCCGCCGTGTTCCAGGCCACCGAGGAACAAGCTTTGCTGGACGACGTGTGCGACATCGCTGTCGGTCTCACGGGCTATTACCTCGCCTGGGTTGGGTATGCCGAGCAGGATGAGGCCCACACCGTGCGCGTGGTTGCACACACCGGTCCCGGCAAAGTCTTGTTGGACGAGTTCCACGTCAGTTGGGGGGATAACGAATGCGGGCGCGGCACGGTAGGCCCGGCCATCCGTTCGGGAAAGCCCTGCGTAGCCCGTGACATCTTGAACGACCCGAATTTTGCGCCGTGGCGAGAGTTTTTTCGCAAACTGAACTTCAGGGCGGTGATTTCCGTGCCTATCAAAGCCGAGGAGACCTGCTTCGGCGCTCTTGCCATTTACGCTGTGGAGCCGGACGCCTTCGATGCGGCGGAAGTGGGACTATTGGAAGAACTGGGCAAAAACCTGGCCCACGGCATCATGGCGCTTCGCATACGCAAGGAACGCGCCGAAGCCGTCGCGGCTCTGGAGCACGCGCGCGCCGAGTTGGAAGACAGGGTAGCGGAGCGTACGGCCCAATTGAGTCAGGAAATCCTGGACCGCAAGTTCGCCGAGGAGTCCTTGCGCCACAGCGAGCACAAGTACCGGGAACTGGTGGAACATGCCAACAGCATCATTCTCAAAATGGATGAGCAGGGCAGAGTAACCTTCTTCAACGAGTTTGCGCAGAAATTCTTCGGCTATGGGGAACAGGAATTACTTGGCCGAAGCGTTCTCGGGACCATCGTTCCCGAGAACGAGAGCGGAGGGCGGGGCCAGGGCGAGATGATTCTGGATTTGGCCAGGCATCCCGAAAAGTATGCACGGAATGAAAATGAGAATGTACGCAGAAACGGCGAACGCGTCTGGATCGCTTGGACAAATAAGCCGGTTTTCGATGAGTCGGGCCGCTTTGCCGGGGCACTGTGCATCGGAAACGACATTACCGAACTCAAGCGGGCTGAACTGCAACTGCAGATTTTTCGAAGGGTAGCCGATAATGCCGGGCAGGGCCTGGCGATGGCCGATCTAGCGGAACGAATAATCTATATGAACTCGGCGCTGATGCAGATGCTTGGCGAAACCGGATGGACTCCCGACCGCGACAGCAACTTTGTCGAGTTCTACCTGGAGGAGCACCGTCAGAGGCTGCGGGCGGAAATTTTCCCCACCCTTTTCGAACACGGTGACTGGACCGGTGAGTTGGCCCTGCTCACAAGGGAAGACCATCGGATTCCAGCACTCGTAAACCTCTTTCTCATCCGGGACGATGCGGGCAATCCACAGTATATCGCCGAACTCATAACGGATATGACGCGGCAAAAAGAGGTGGAGCGGGAAATACTGCGGGCCAAGGAGAGCGCCGAATCCGCCGACCGGATCAAATCCGCATTCCTTGCCTCCATGTCTCATGAGCTGCGTACCCCCCTCAACTCCATCATCGGCTTTACCGGAATACTGCTCCAGGGGCTTGCGGGTGAACTCAACGCAGAGCAGAAAAAACAGATGGGCATGATACAAAACAGCGCCCGTCACCTGTTGCACCTCATCAACGATGTCCTGGACATATCCAAAATCGAAGCTGGACAATTGAATCTTTCCATCAAGCGATACAACCTTTCGGAGTCTTTCGACAGAGTCATACAGACCCTCCGTCCCACGGCTGAAAAGAAGGGCTTGAAGCTCATCGTCGATTTCGCGCCGGAAATCGGTGAGGTGGTCAGCGACCGCCGTCGGGTAGAACAGATTCTCATCAATCTGGTCAACAATGCGATCAAGTTCACAGACCAGGGGGAAGTGCGCATTAGAAGCACGGTAGAGGCCGGGCTGGTCGTCACCTCGGTAACCGATACCGGCATTGGGATAGGCGCTGAAAATATGAATGACCTGTTTGAGACTTTCAGGCAAATAGACAGGGGCGTGGCCCGCCGCTATGAAGGAACCGGCCTGGGACTTTCCATTTGTAGGGCACTGGTTGAGAGGCTGGGCGGAAAGGTTTGGGCAAAAAGCGAAGGCGAAGCAA
Source organism: uncultured delta proteobacterium (assembly GCA_963826655.1). GTDB lineage: Bacteria > Desulfobacterota > Syntrophobacteria > Syntrophobacterales > Syntrophobacteraceae > SbD1. The sequence continues at coordinate 16,179 of CAWGZP010000126.1, read as the reverse complement.
TGGGGAGCACATTCACCTTTACATTACCCGTGGCCCCGAGGTATGAGTGCGATGCCTAAGGTCTTAATAATCGAAGATAATGAACAAAATCTCTATTTGACGACATTCATCCTGAAGCATCATGGATATGAGGTCTTTCAGGCCCGTGACGGCGCAGCCGGCATCCAAATCGCCATGAGCGAACACCTCGATCTGATTCTTCTCGACATTCAGTTGCCCGAAATGGACGGTTATGTTGTTGCCAATTATCTCAAGTCTGAACCGGAACTGGCCGATGTACCGATTATCGCGGTTACCTCCTATGCAATGGTAGGCGATTGCGAAAAAGCCATCGAAGCCGGCTGTACGGGCTACATCGAAAAGCCGATCAATCCCGATACGTTCATCCCGGAACTGGAGCAATATCTTATCTCCAGGAAGAAGGGCGGAGATGCGGAAGATTCTGGTTGTCGATGACGTAGAAGAGAGCCGCTACTATCTGGAAGCTCTCATGAGGGGGCACGGGCACGAAGTATTTTCGGCCCGGAACGGGGCGGAAGCTTTCGCTCTGGCACAAAGGGGAACGGTGGATGTCATCATCTCGGACATCCTGATGCCCGTTATGGATGGCTTTGAATTATGCCGCCGGTGCAAACAGGATGACAGACTTGCCTCTATCCCTTTCATTTTCTATACCGCTACCTATGTAGACCCGCGGGACCAGGCGTTCGGATTGAGTCTTGGCGCCGACTACTACCTTGTCAAACCTCTCGAACCCGATTGCCTGATGCAGGTTTTACACGATGCGCTCGGCGGCGGGGACCGGGCGCCGTCGAAGCTCCATCACATCTCCCTTGAAAACGATTCCCTCTATCTCCGCGAACATAATGAAGTTCTGATCCGAAAGCTGGAATCTAAAATGATCCAGTTGGAGAATGCAAATCAATGTCTGGAGCGGGAACTCTCAGAGCGCCGGCGGGCTGAAAACCGGCTCCAGCGGCTCTATGCGGCCATAGAAAACTCGGGCGAGTGCATACTCATTGCAGACTCCGGCGGGCTCATTGAATACGTGAATCCCGCTTTTCCAAAAGCCCTGGGAATCACCAATGAAGAATTGACGGGCCGGAGGCTTGATACCCTGAGCGCTTGTCGACAGAATGGCGCATTTTTCGGGACGTTGCAGGAAAATTCCCTGCCTGATAAGCCCTGGAAAGGGAACCTGACAGGCAGTGATAAGAACGGCAAACGCATCGAATTTGTAGCTATGATCTCCCCCATTGCGGATTCATGCGGGAAAGCCACGGGATTCGTTGCAACGATGCAGGATATGACCGTACAGAGGAGCCTGGAGAACCAGTTGGCCCAGGCTCAGAAGATGGAAGCCATAGGGACGCTGGCTGGGGGTATCGCGCACGATTTCAACAACATTCTGGCTCCCATATTTGGTTTTACGGAAATAGCTCTCCATGAAATTCCCGTTGACAGTCCAGTACACCACTATCTCGAACAGGTATTAGCCTCCGGCCAGCGTGCAAAGGAGCTTGTAAAACAGATCCTGGCATTCAGCCGAAAATCCAAGCAGGCGCTTATGCCCGTGAAGGCAAGCTCGCTTATAAAGGAAACCCTCAAACTGCTTAGATCGACATTGCCCTCGACCATCGAGATACGTCAGGATATCCACCCGAATGCTTGTCAAGCCACAATTATCACGGACCCTACGCAACTCCATCAGGTGTTGATGAACCTTTGCACCAACGCCGCACACGCCATGCGGGGACAGGGAGGCGTTCTCGCAATCGGTTTGACAAGTCTCGACATCGATGCCGACTCTCCGGACGAGTGCCGGGATATACGGCACGGACCCTATCTCAGACTCTCCGTTTCCGATACGGGGCACGGGATGGACGAAGCGGTGCTACAACGGATTTATGATCCCTACTTTACTACGAAAGGACCCGATGAAGGGACCGGCCTTGGGTTGGCCGTGGTCTACGGAATCGTGCAGCGCATGGGCGGAACGATTACCGTATCCAGCAAACCCGGAAAGGGTACGACCTTCGAGGTTTTCTTCCCGAGGAGCGAAGCCAGGGCGGTATCAGCGGTTGATCTCGCTTCTCCCCTGCCTGAGGGAAAGGGCCGTATCCTGGTGGTCGATGATGAGAAGATCCTGCTCGAAATGCTGGAATCAATGCTGACACAGTTGGGCTATCAGGTGGCTACGAGCGGCAACGGCGCCGATGCATTCGAAGAATTCAAAGCATGCCCGGAAAAATACGATCTGATCATCACCGATCAGACGATGCCCAAGATGCAGGGGACCGAGTTGGCAAGGGAAGTTCTCAAGATCCGTGCCGACATTCCGATAATCCTTTCCACGGGCTTCAGCGACACAGTCGATGAGAAGGAAGCCAGGCGCCTTGGGATCGGGGGATTTCTCATGAAGCCCTTAAGCTGGCGCGATCTGGCCGAAATAGTAGACAAATTTCTCAAATAGCGTACATATATAGTGAAGAAGTTCACAATTGAACCGGGGGCCTGGTTCGCGTAGATCTTCATATTCCGGGCTGCCCTCCCCATCCCCTGACCATTCTGGATGGTCTTCTGCGGCTCATGTGCCGAATCCGCTGAGCTAAGCGCAGTGAGTAGAAGAGTGAAGAGAAGCCCCCGAATTCCTCAATTTGTTTTCCCGCAAACTCCGTCCAAAATGTCAGACGGAGACTTGTCAGCTATTCAGCATTGCCTATTGTATATAGTTTCATAATCTGTTGCGGACAAGAGACCCATTTCTTGAGCCTAAAGGCACAGCGGTTTGAGCATGTCCTAAAGATTATGATGATCTCCTCGCGTTCAGAAATTAATCCATTCTCTGTCCCTGGATCAGGGCGAGCACTTTTCAGCTCGTAGTCCATGTTATTGATTGAAGTCTTGAGTTGGCAGAGCACGTCTTTCACGATCTGTTTGGCATTTTCGTATTCGGCGACAACACATCGCAGAAAAACTTCCATCTTCACGGCCGCCTGAATCAGAATGCCGGCGGGGTTCATCCTTGCTGCAACCGAACTGCCAACTCCCATTCCGAGCAGATCGCCTTCGTAATAACAACTGAAAGATCACCCGCTTCCTATATTCTCCCGATTCGAGTTCCCGAAAGAGTCGTTTATCAAGACCTGATGCGGCGTCATAATCGAAGGTCTCAAACGTTTTCATAAGGGAAAACTTCGCCTCCCGGAGCTTGCGCTTCAGCCTGTTTCTCCTCTTATCTCAAGCTCATAGTCTGTCAAACAGAGAAGAACAAAAAGTTCGAAGCAAGGGCGGCCCCGCTGGATATGTCTGGTAATTTCCGACCGGTCATTGGCAATTGGCTTCCACATGGCTTATTAAATAAGAGTGGCAATTGAAGAACTCCTGCAAATCCGGCCAAATAACATGGAGCGGCACTCTCGCTAAATTCTTCAAGCAGTTGTGGGTCTTCAGCTTGAGTAGAGTTGTGACAAGCGGTGCAGAAGGATCGCCATTTCGTTTCGAGGGGCATTATGTCACTGATCCGCACGATATTAGGACGCCGGCTGGCCACGTGGGAAGGTACAAAGCAGAAACTCAGCGTACTCACCGGTGTGCCGGTGCTGGGATTGGATGCGCTTGCCTCGACCGGGTACGGTCCCGAGGCCGCACTCACGATTTTGTTGCCGCTCGGCGTTACGGGGCTGCAATACTTCCCCCTTATCATCCTCGCGATAGTAGTAAACCTTGGCACCCTTTATCTGTCATATCGGCAGACCCTGGCCGCATATCCGAGCGGCGGCGGAGCGTATATCGTTGCGAAGGATAATCTCGGCATTCATGCCGGTTTATTGGCGGGTGTCGCTTTGCTCCTGGATTACCTGCTGAACGTCGCCGTGGGAATTGCGGCAGGGGTCGGCGCGGTGGTCTCGGCCATTCCCGCACTACATCCGTATACGCTCCCGATCTGTCTCATCGTCCTTTTGACACTGACAATTATTAACCTGCGAGGCGTTCGCGAGTCGGGACTGGCTTTCGTCTTCCCGGTGCTTGCGTTCCTGGTGTGTATGGCAGCGGTCATTTTAATCGGACTCATCCGTGTCTGGCTGAGCAGCGGTCATCCGGCCCCGGTCGTACCGTTACCGGCGCTCCCCCCGGGGACCGCGACTGTGAGCGCCTGGCTGCTCCTGGGCGCCTTCGCCAACGGCTGTACGGCAATGACCGGGGTCGAGGCCGTGAGCAACGGCGTGCCTCTGTTTCGGGAGCCAACGGTCCTCAATGCCCAGAGGACCCTGACTGTAATTGTGGCTGTCCTCAGCCTGTTCCTGTTAGGGGTCGCATATCTCTGTTCCGTTTACCACATCGGCGCAATGGAGGAGCAGCAACCGGGTTATCAAACAATCCTCTCGCAACTTGTGGCGGCTGTGGCGGGGCGGGGCGTGTTTTACTACGTCGCCATCGTCAATATTTTCATCGTCCTCACGTACTCGGCGCAAACCAGCTTTACGGATTTCCCACGTGTGTGCCGGTTGCTGGCGGAGGATCGTTTCTTACCGCACACTTTTGCCGATGTCGGCCGGCGGCTCGTTTTTTCGCAAGGCATTATCGTCCTGGCCGCCCTTTCCTGCCTGATCCTGATCGCTTTCGGAGGCGTTACCGACAGGCTGATTCCGCTATTTGCGGTAGGAGCGTTTAGTGCGTTTCTTTTCTCGCAGGTCGGGATGGTGGTGCACTGGTTGCGCAAGAAACGCGGCGGATTCCGAATTGCATTGGTTTATAACGCGCTTGGGGTTGTGATCACCGGCATTGCGCTCGCAGTCATCGTCGTTGCGAAATTCATCGAGGGCGCCTGGATGACTCTAATTGTCGCGCCGCTACTCTTTTTGTTGCTTCTGGGAATAAAACGGCACTACAAAAAGATTGCCAAGGAGACCGGGGCGGGGCTGGAATTGCGTTGTTCGAATTTGCAACGGCCTGTAGTGATTATCCCGATCTATGGTTGGAACCGCGTCGCCGAGAAAGCGGTGCGGTTTGGTTTGATGCTGTCAGACGACGTCACCGCCGTGCATGTCGGCACCGAGAACGACGATGCTCAGGGGCTGAAAGAACTCTGGGCCGACAAAGTCGAGAAACCGGCGAAAGCTGCGAATTCCTCAATTCCGCGCCTGGAAATCATCCCGTCACCGTATAGGATGCTCCACCAGCCGATTTTGGATTTTGTAAACAAAACCAAAAAAGAAAAACCGGATCGGCTCATCGCCGTGATTATTCCCCAAATGGTGGAGCCGCACTGGTACCTGTATTTGCTGCACGGTCTGGACGCTGCAACGCTGAGAACCTTGCTCTTTCTGGAACGTGACCAGCGGATCGTGGTGATCAGTACTCCATGGTATTTGCGCAAAGAAACTGTGGGTGGCAAAATTTGATCGTCCAGCCAATCAACAATTCAAAAGGGCCAAAACATTGCAATCAGAAACGGAGTCAGTCCTACCACCAGCAAGCTTAGAGGCAAACCCAGAGGCCAATAATCGCCGAATGCGTAACCTCCAGGTCCCATAACCAGAATGTTGGCCTGATGACCGATCGGGGTAAGAAACGGCGATGAAACCCCTACCGCAACTGCCATTAAGAATGGATCAACCGAGGCCCCGAAGCCTTCCGCGATGCTTATGGCGATCGGCGCCATGATCACGGCGGCAGCCGTGTGATTGATAATGTTGGACAAAAGCAACGTGCCGGTCAAGACGACGCCAAGCGAAACAACATGAGGCAGACGGCCGGCAACCGGCACAAAAGCGTCGGCGATGGATCGGGTAACTCCGGTGCTTTGCATTGCTTCGCCTACCGGAATGAAAGCGCCCAGCAGGACAATCAAGGGCCAGTCGATACTTTCGTATAGCTCGCGGGAGTTGATGATTCCGCATAGGACCATCAGAACAGCCCCTGCTGTGAAGGCAACCTGCACCGGCAGTGTCCCCAAGGCTGCCAGCAAGACGATTCCCAGAAAAATAAGCACCGCTGTTACAACCCGCGTCGGCTTGTCAATCCTCAACGAACGCTTGGCAAGGGGCAGACATCCCAGCCGATCGAGCACGGTCCCCAGGTTTTCAGTGTCGCCTTGGAAAAGCAAGACATCGCCGGACTGCAGCCGGATTCCTGACAATCGATCCCTGAGGCGATGACCTTGACGTGAGACGGCAAGCACATTGGCGCCATAGAAATGACGCAGGTTCATCTGGGCTACTGTTCGGCCGATGAGTCGCGAGCCGCCTCCGATCACACCCTCCACCATACCGACCTCGGCAGAGGTTAGAAACTCCTCGGCCAAGTCCTCTTCGGCAGCAAGCACAAACTTGGCGGTGTCCAGAAGGGTTTTGAGAGAATTGGCGTCTGCCTCTACGATCAGTACGTCTCCCGCGTGGAGTGCGTCCAGTCGAGAGAAGACGGGCACAGGATGTTTTCCCCGAACGATCCCGAGGACCAAGACGTCTTCCTTCAAAGCTTTCTCAAGCTCACCCACCGTCTTGTCCACAAAGGGAGACTCCTGGGGCACCTCCACTTCAGTCAGATAATCCGCAATCTCGAAAAGCTCCTCATTGCCGCCCTTACTTCTGCGAACCGGCACCAGCCTCCAGCCGATCAGGCAGATGAACGCCAGACCGGCCAGGGTGAGGCCCAAGCCTACGGGAGTGAAGTCGAACAAGCCGAAGGGCTTTCCTGTTACCTGCCGCCGGAACCCAGCCACGAGGATGTTGGACGGTGTGCCAATCAGCGTGATGCAGCCCCCCAACAAGGACGCGAAAGCTATGGGCATGAGTACCCTGGATGGACTCTGTCCATTTTTCCGGGCCAGCTGTATAGCAACCGGCATCATGATTCCGGTGGTTCCGGTGTCGTCCACAAATGCCGAGACAAGAGAGGTCACGATGGTTATGACCGGTGCCCAGAGCCTTTTGCCAAGGCCTGCCAGCATTGCCTCCAATGCTTCAGCCGCCCCGGCGTTCCACATGCCGCGACTCACCACCATAACTGCTGCCACCGTAATTACGGCGGGATTCCCAAAACCGTTGAAGACCTGGTCCGCGGGTATAATCCCTGCCGCGGCCAAAACAAGCAGTGCCACTGTAGCCACAATGTCGTAGCGCCAACGGCCCCACGCGAACAAGATCAATGCGAGAATAATGACGATTACTACGAGGAACTGATCGAACATATTTGAATCCACAATGACAGAGGTCCGATGGGGAAAAAGGTAGCTCTCTCTAAATGGCCCATCTTTAGCGCGTGTCTTTATTTTATCCTCCATGTCCATGTCCGCGGCCACGTCGCGCCAGGGTAAACGTCCAAATGACGCTGGAGCAGTGAGTTTTCCCTTTCCGGGTTGACCCTCGCGCAATTAATGATAAACATCGCACATATATTTTGCTTTATCTCTCATGTCTGCCATTCAAGCGTCATATGATGCTTGAAGGAGGTATATTTGTCAGCGCAGCTTTCTGATAAGAGGTGCCACCTGTGCGGTCTTCCGGTGGGGCGTTCGAATATCTCTCAGCCGGTTGAGGGCCTGACGGCGCATTTCTGCTGCCCTGGCTGCATGTATGTCTTTCAAATCCTATATAACAGCCCGGAAGGTGTCCCCGGCGATTATCGCAGTACTGAACTCTACAAGGCCTGCGTTTCCGCAGGCCTGATTTCCTCGGCAGAGGCCGGCGGCAACCCCCCCACGGGACCACGGCCGGACTTCGCCGCCATCGTCCCCGAGACGGTCCAAGGCGAAGACAGGCTCTCACAGGAACTCTCCCTCAGGATCGAAGGCATGTGGTGCGTGGCCTGTTCGTGGCTTATCGAGCAACTTCTGCGCAAAATGGACGGGGTGCTGAGCGCAAACCTATTCTTTTTTTCGGATTTGGCCCGCATAAAGTACATGCCCCACCGCGTCCAGCCGAAAGCTATCATGAAGAGCATCTCCCGGCTCGGCTACAAGGCCTTTGAGAGGGAACCTTTTGAGATAGAATCACCTGAAATAGAAGCTTCCAGGATCAAATCCTCTCACGGTTCCGGTCAAACAAGTAACCTTGTCGTCCGCCTGGGGGTCTCGGCGATACTCAGCATGAACATTATGATGATCTCTTTTGCACTCTGGGCCGGGTTTTTCGAGGAAATCGGGAAAGAAGGCGTATCCTATTTTTCCTACACGCTCTGGCTGATTGCCACCCCGGCCGTCTTCTACGGGGGCTGGCCGATTCTGCGGAAGGCCTTCCTGGATCTGCGGCGTCTCACCCCCACAATGGACATGCTCATAGCGATCGGCGTGCTCTCGACCTATTCCTATAGTATTGTGGCAATGCTGCGGGGAAGTCTCCATGTATATTTCGATACCGCTTCGATGTTGGTCACACTCGTTCTCCTGGGCAGATTCATCGAAAGTCGCGCAAAGGGAAAGATTTCGGGAGCGATCACCACACTTTTTCATGCGGCGAGCGGGAAAGTCCGAATTGTCCGCGACGGCAGGCAAGTTTGGACGTCGCTCGACAAGGTATCCACGGGTGATTTGTTCCTGGTCTTTCCCGGCGAACGCATGCCGGTTGACGGCCGCATTCTTTCCGGACGGGCCGTACTGGACGAATCCATAATCACCGGGGAATCCCGTCCTGTAAAGAAGGGAATCGGGGCGAACGCGGCAGCCGGAGCACTGCTTCTTGATGGAGAGGTGAAGTTCGAGGCCGCCTGCCCTGGAAGTGAGAATTCACTCAGGTGGACAATCGCGCTGATCGAGGAGGCGCTTTCCACCAAGAATCGATTCGAGGTGTTCGCAGAGCGCGCCATGCGGGTCCTGGTGCCGGTTGTGCTTGCGCTGTCGGCCTCAACCGCAGTCTGCCTGCTTGTCTGCTCCGTTGCACCGGGCGAGGCTTTTCTGCGGGCGTTGACTGTTCTGGTAATCACCTGCCCGTGTGCCCTCGGGATAGCCACCCCACTTGCCAGGGTAGCAGAGGTCGCCAGGGCGCGGGCCTGTGGCGTAATCATCCGAAACCCCGCCGCGCTCGAGCATGCCAGACACCTGGACGTTATGATTTTCGACAAGACCGGGACCATAACCGAGGGCAGCTACGTTTTGCGCCAAACGGTGACGCTGGATACAGACTTCGATGAAGCGCTGCGGCGGGTCGCCTCGGCTGAAGTCAAATCGGATCATTTCCTGGCCCGTGAGATCGTCAAGGCTGCGCGCCTAAAGTCGATGGAACTTGAGGAAATCTCCTCTTTCGAACCCTTGGAGGGGCTGGGGATAGTCGCTCTCACCCGGTCCGGGAAAGTGATCGCGGGAAGCCGGGAGCTGATGCTCGACTACGGGATGGCGTTTGAGGATGGGCTCAGGGACCGGGCGCACGATTTTGAAGCCACGGGATCGACGGTGGTCTATTTCGCATGGGAAGGGTCGGTGAGAGGTTTTTTTGTCTTCGGAGACAAGCTAAAAGACAATGCGCCTGAAACCATATCCACGCTCCGCGCCCAGGGCATCGCAGTATGGATAGTTTCCGGCGATTCCGATGAAACCACCAGGGCAATTGCATTCCAGGCCGGGGCGGACAACTACGCCGGGCAAAAGCATCCTCAGGATAAGGCCCAGATAATCAAAGACTTACAGGCGCAGGGGAAACGAGTTGCGATGGTCGGCGACGGAATAAACGACGCTGCGGCGCTCGCCAGCTCCGACCTGGGAATAACGTTGGGCGCAGGCGCAAACCTTATCCGCGAATGCTCGGATGCGGCGATCCTGGGAGACGATATGGAGAAGATACCCGAGCTTCTGCGGCTTGCCCGGTTTTCTCTCAAAATCATCAAGGGGAACCTCTTTTTTTCCTTCTTCTACAATATCCTGGGGATTCCGATTGCGGCCGCGGGCATTCTAACGCCCCTGATCGCAGCCGTCGCCATGTTCGCAAGCAGTGTGACCGTTATCTGCAACACTTGCAGGATATCGAGATTTGATCCAGGATCGAAATCCAGGAACTCGAAGGCTTGGAAATGAATAGAGCCGCTTTTTCCTCGATGGACGATCTTCCCGGATCCTCAGTGATGCCTACACGGTCTCTGCATGCTTTTGCCTTTGCAAATTGTCTAACACACGCTATTTTGTCTAAGGAAAGGACCGTAGTCCAAAATCAAATAATGCTACTGGAATTCCTGGATGAATTGTTGCTCGTCACAACGATGCCCTGCAAGCCGAACCTCGACGAGGGCTTGATCATAGCACCGCTCTTGTCCACAACCTCTTCTAGTCCCACGTTGGGCCAGGGACTCCGAGGAGTGCTGGGAGAAACTTCAAAACCACGAATAATCGCAAGGGAATGGAGTGAAGTATATATGCCGGTTGATTTCCGAGATGCAGCCGAGCGCCATTGGATAGACGCCGGGTTCCTTTTTGCGAAGAACCGTATGGCAAACACAGACCACCTGCTTGGAATGGCGGCGGAATGCGCACTGAAGGCCATTATGCTTGCACTCGGGATGGGACTGAGAGCGGACGGGAATCCCGAGGAATCTCAACACAGGGTTCATATCAATTTATTGTGGGATGAATTTGTTACCTTCGCAGAAGGTCGCGGTGGCGCTCGCTATTCAGAACTTTTGCACGGAACTCCGAATCCATTCCATGCATGGGATGTCAGCCAGCGATATCATCACCAATCTTTATTCTCAAGGGGTGAGGTCGAACAGCATCAAAGTGCAGCCCAGAAGACAATGCTTATTATGCAAAAGGCTTTTTATGACGGAGTTGTGCCATGAGTGAGGAGAAACGAATAACTTTCGAACTTGCTTTGAAAACCGCGGAAGACAAGGTGAAAATACATTGGGACATTTTCTCTGCCGATGTTTTCCTTGTACGCGACCTAATTGGTCGCATCCGTTTGGTGCTTCCGGGTAAAAGGCAGGATTACGATCACAGCCGCCTGGATAAGTTCTCCTCCGAATTGAACCGAGCTTTGGGCGCCTACTCTTCGCCGCCGTCAACCTTAATGCTGTTCGGTGACGAACTATTTGAGGGGAAACAGCTTTTTAACAGCGAAGACAGGCGTTTGATTTTTGAAGAAAACAACCGGCGCCTCTGGCTTCTAGACCGGCAAATAATAGGAATGGATTGGGGACGCGCTCCTCTGGAACGTAAGACACTGAACAGTCGCGTGACCTTCTTCGGTATTAAAGGCGGGGTCGGACGTTCGACTGCCCTCATAATCTGGGCTTGGTCGCTAGCCAAACAAGGGAAACATATATTAATTCTCGATCTCGACTTGGAATCACCCGGTGTAAGCAGCACTCTGCTCCCGTTGGAACATCTGCCCGATTACGGCATCGTGGATTGGTTTGTTGAGGATGCGGTTGGTCAATCCGAAATGGTGGAGCGTTCCATGGTCGCTGCAAGTCCACTCGGCACGGATCTCGCCGGTGAAATTCGAGTAGTGCCGGCTTTCGGGCGTGAAACAGGCGATTATCTGCCTAAGCTGGCCAGGTGTTATCTGGAAACTGGAACTGGCGTTGGTTCTTGGAGTCAACGCCTGCAACGGATGGTGGAACGGTTGGAGTCGACTGAACGACCGGATATAGTTTTTCTGGACAGCCGGGCCGGCCTACACGATATCGCCGCCGTCCTGGTTACCCGCATGGGGGCCGACGCGTTCCTTTTTGCTGTAGATTCCGCACAAACATGGACCACTTATTCTTTTCTCTTTAGTCATTGGAAGCAACACCCGCAGATATCGGATTTCCGCGAACACTTACAGATGGTGGCCGGCATGGTGCCCGAAACAGGGCGGGATGAGTATCTGAAGCGTTTCCGGGAACGGTCTTGGGACCTCTTCCGGGAGCACATTTACGATGAAACCGCCGCCGAAAACTCCGACGCATTCAGTTTCGATCTGGGGAGTGAAGAAGCTCCGCATTATCCGCTCCCGATATTCTGGCACCGTGGCTTACAGGAATTCGATCCCTCTGCGACCAGCGCAGTAGTGGATGAGCAAATTGCACTAGCGGCGCTGGGTGGATTTGTGGCTGAAGCAAACAAAATGGTGTTCCACGGGGAGGAGTCAACATGAGTGGATACCGCTTTCCCCGGACACTCTGCGAGTTGATGCATGAAGCCCTTCCCGAAGATACCGCTATTTTTGGACAGACGCCTGATTTAAAGCACACATATGTGCCCGTCAGCCACGGCCGAGCATTGCATCCGGACAGCATGCTGGTGATCGGCATCCGGGGAGCCGGCAAAAGCTTCTGGTGGTCCGCATTACAAAGTGAAGAGCACCGGCAACTCGTGGCGGATATGATGCCTAAGGCTGGTATTGATGCAAATACACTGGTTGCGCAAGGATTCGGAGAGAGGCCTTCACCTCAGGAATATCCGGGGAAAGATGTACTTGCCAAATTGATGGACTCTTTTGATGCGCGTCAAATCTGGAGAACCGTTGTCGTTTGGGGAGTTGCCGGCACGCTGAAAGGGAGCATTTTCCCGACCAGACTAAAAGGTTGGGAGGCTCGAACCAACTGGGTCGTCGATCATCCTGAGGAGGTTGAACAACTCCTCTTTGACGCTGATAGCCAGCTTGATTTGAAGAGATCGTATCTTCTTATTCTCTTCGATGCGCTGGATCGCACTGCCGATGAATGGCATGTTATGTCCAAACTGGTACGAGGCCTTCTGCAAGTACTATTAGAATTTAGAGCCTATAAGCGTATCCGTCCCAAGGCTTTTATTCGCCCCGATCACCTGGAGGATGCGGCCGCAACGAATTTCCCGGACTCATCCAAGGTGCTGACACAAAAGACGGAGTTGCGTTGGCCTCGTAATGAGCTCTACAACCTGCTTTGGCAGTATTTGGCCAATGAATCAGATCGAGGAGATTTGTTCCGCAATGGGTGCTCGGAAGGATTCAAGATCAGATGGCGCACTCAAAGCGGGGTATGGACTGTGCCCGAGGAACTGCGGAATGACGAGGATGTGCAGCGGAATGTTTTCCATGCGATCACCGGACCATGGATGGGGCGGGACCGTCGGCGTGGTTTTCCTTACACGTGGTTGCCGAGCCATCTCGGCGATGCGCATCGCCAAGTCAGCCCCCGCAGTTTTCTCGCCGCTCTTCGTCATGCGGCGGAGGACAATCCACGCGCAGATTATGATTACGCCTTGTATTACGAGAGTATCAAGCGCGGAGTGCAGGAAGCCTCTCGTATTCGTGTCAGAGAAATGCAGGAAGACTATCCTTGGGTGGAGGAGTTAATGAAGCCTTTAACCGGCATGACCGTTCCATGTGCATTCAGGGAGATTTCCACCAAATGGGAGAGGGGAAGCAGAGCGATGATCCGATTGAAGCGGGATATCGCAAAAGCTGCTGTGAAGCTGCCCCCGGTTCACCTTGATGCCGGCGCTGGGGGCGTTCGGACAGACCTCGAAGCACTGGGGGTATTCGAAAGGATGATTGACGGGCGGGTAAATCTCCCCGATGTCTATCGAGTTGGCTACGGAATTGGCCGCAGAGGAGGAGTGAAAGTCGTCGCGCGGGGTTGAATATGTGCATGGCCTTGTGCTCAACTACAGAAGCTTCCGTTCCCTTCGGTGTACGTTCCCCCAGGTATAGCCTGTTAGTTCCGGTGGGCCTGAGAGCGACTCTCCAGTATGGATTTCCCGTCCGCTGCTCAGCTCAACTCTTCGCTATGCGGCGTAAAGGATGAAAGGTCTCCAATGCCGAGGATGTTTTCATAGTCGGTGAGTTTTCGGATCGTTTCGTCGAACCCGTTTTGACCGAGAAATTCCACTTCGGCCTTTGAAAAAGCCAAGCTCAACTCGTCATAGGCTTTGGGAGGCATTATGCGGCGCAGGAGGGGGAAAAGAATCGTGTCCTCCCGGTCTGCATGCGCGCGGCTCATGCGGCAGAGCTGGTGAAGAGTGCTTCCCATGGTGCGCCGCTTTTCGAGGTCTCTTGCGGAAAAACCGGAGTAAAGGCCTTTCAGGATCTCGGTCAACCGGGAACTCGCCTTGTGCTGTTCCCGCAGCACCCCGATAAGGCCGCCCATCTTATTGGCTGTATCAAAAACCGGATAGATGCCGTTTTCTTCCATTTGCTGGTGATGCCCGACTATAAACAGGCGAACTATTTCGACGGTCCCCCCGATTATTTCGGGAGGAAGGTCCATGCGGGCGTCCATCCCGCCCCTGATCTCCTCCAGTATGGCAACCGCGCGGTAAAGGACACCATGCTGGCGGTCCAGAATCTCAATCGCCGTACCGGTGTCGCTTGGGGCCTGGCTGGTTTGTGAGCACGCCGTCAAAACTCCGGCGCCGGCTGCTCCGGCCAAGGCTATGAAACCGCGTCTGGAAAGAGGCGTTTCGAAAGACATCGGACCTCCTGAATTTTTTCATCATTCTGATTTTAAACAAGACTGGCTGACTGACTTAATGGATTTGCCCCTCTATGTCAACATGGTTGATCTAAAACGTCCCTCAGCCAGCTGAGGCGGAGCCGCAATGGGTTGCTTGGCGGTGTCATAAATCAAGGACAAAACAGGGGAAGAAAAAAGGGCATGAAAATAGGCTACGCTTGAGTCGCAACCGGTGACCAAAACCCCGACTTGCAAGTGACGGCTTTGAAGCGGGCAGGGTGCAGCAAGATATTTACCGATACAGCTACCGGCACGAACGCCAAACGGCCAGAGCTTGCAAAATGCCTTAAAGCTCTCAAAGCCGGTGACGTGCTGACGGTTTGGAAGCTTGACCGGCTGGGCCGGTCGCTGTGTGACCTTATCGCCCTACTGGATGATCTGAAAGTGCGGGGCTTGGCCTTCCAGTCGCTAACGGAAGGAATCGACAGGGAAACGCCCACGGGCCGCGCCATGTGGTAAATTGTCGGCATTCTCGCGGAACTTGAGGTAGACGCCGCCAGGCTATTTCGCGTGCATCCGTCAACAATCGTCCGCATTCTTACCAGGAGAGGTCAAGCCAAGGTGAATGTTTCTTAGCAGGCGCGGACCGGAACCTGAGCCGTTCGCGAATTGCTGTCGCGCCCTGGCTATGACCCGACACACGGTTGACGCTCTTCTGTCCAGTATCGCATTGGCGGCTTGACAAGCCCCCTTGGTTTGTGTACTATTTGAATGCGTACAGATGTAAAGGAGAGAGACATGCCAAGAATAGCCATTGAAGATAATAGCCGAATGTCTCTGAGAATCCGCCCAGACGACAAGGCGCTGTTGATGCGCGCCGTTGCCTACGCGCATACCGATCTCACGGATTTTGTGCTGCGGAATGCCTTACGGGCGGCAAGAGCTGTAGTTGCCCAAGCTGAACAGGTTGTACTGTCAGAGCGCGATAGTCTGCGCGTTTTGGATGCTCTGGAAAATCCACCAGCGCCGAATGCGAAGCTGCTGGCAGCGGCTCGTGCCTTGCCCGCCCAACCATGACCGTTCCCCCTTGGCACGAAGAACCGATTTCCAAACGGCATAATCGGGAAGCGTTTGATTGTGGTGATGCTGCATTGAATGATTTTTTGCGCCGTTATGCGCGTCAAGCTCATGACCAAGGGGGGGCTAAAACTTTTCTCGCCATCAGGGATGATGGTGCGCCGCCAATTCTTGGCTTCTACTCCCTCAGTCCCGCCTCTGTAGAATTCTCCCGTGCCCCTGCTGCCCTCAAACGAGGATTGGCACGGCATGATGTGCCTGTCTTTCGCCTTGGTCGGCTGGCTGTAGATCGGTCTATGCAGGGCAAGGGGCTTGGCGGTCAACTTCTTGTCTCCGCCGGTAAGCGCTGCCTCCGCGCCTCTCAAGACGTGGGGGGCGTGGCCTTATTGATAGACGCCAAGAATGACGGCGCAACAAAGTGGTACGCCAGCTATGGCGCGCCGCCTCTTCTGGACGCCCCTCTTTCTTTACTTCTGCCGCTGGCAACTATCCAAACGGTCTTAGGACAAGCCGGAAAACTATAAATCCGCATCTCAACAAAGACAACACCAAACAAAATGAACGGTGAGTAGACCGGAGGAATTTCACCCCCAGCCTCTCTCAGAACGGTGCGGGAGCCTCTCGACTCACACCGCTCCCATCAAGCAAATGCGCCAACCATCCCTCGCTGCCAGTGAACAAAAAGATGCGGCTGCCGTTTCGCCATACCCATGAGGAATTGGCAGCTCCGCGTCTTGTGGCTCCGTGTTGGAT
>CAWGZP010000125.1:0-126292 GCA_963826655.1 uncultured delta proteobacterium | reverse complement strand
TGTTGTGCGTCTACTGGTTTCGTTACATGTAAGCCGCCGCCGCGGGTAAAATCCTCGGGCTGAACTCCGAACAGATGACCAGTGCTCTCGGTATCGCAGGCAGCCAGGCCGCCGGCTCCATGGAATTTCTTGCCCAGGGGGCATGGACAAAGAGAATGCATCCGGGCTGGGCTGCCCATAGCGGCCTTATCGCCGCAATGCTTGCGGCAGAAGGTTATACGGGACCCTCCACTATTATCGAAGGGGAATCGGGATTTCTTAACGGCTACTCCTCCAATGCCGATGCCGATGAAGTGCTCCACGATATCGGCAAAATCTTCTATGTCACCAAGACAAGCGTCAAACCCTATTCGGCGTGCCGCTACAAGCACGGGCCGATAGATGGAATTCGGAAAATAATGAAAGAAAACGGGCTGCGCCCAGGCGAGGTGAGCGAGATTATCATCGGCCTGCTCGAAGGTCGCCTATCCCATAATTGTCGAACCGGCCGGCCTGAAGTACAACCCTAAAAGCATAGTGGACGCTCAATTCAGCATGCCTTTCGGGGCTGCGGTTGCGGTGCTTTACGGCAATGCCCTGCCGGAGCAGTACTCGGATAAGATAATAAGATCGGCAGCGGTAGCCGAGGTGATGAAGAAGGTCAAAATCAAAAAAGATCGGGAACTCGAACGGCTTTATCCCAGGCAATGGCCCTCTACGGTCGAGATCAGGACCTGGGGCGGGGGATCATATTTCACGTCTATAGCTTATCCGAAAGGCGACCCGGAAAATCCTCTGACCTGGGACGAACTCATAGACAAATTCAATAGTGTCACAAGTGCCGTTTACACTCCGGAACGGCAGTTGCGAATAGCCGGCGAGATGAGAAAAATCACCAGTTCTCAACGGCTTGACACGCTTAAGTCCCTGGTGGGAGCGTCGGATTTGGGCTAGGTTTGTTTGGGATAGAAGATTTTGGGATAGAATCCCGCCCCCCGGTCCCATAAAGCCCTAAATCGCCCATCCTGTGGGAATCGAGTTCCGCGTTCGATTTATCCAGGGCCTCCACCACCGAGAAGATTTCCCGTCCTTCCTTTTCGCGCCCCGCGGATACCTCCATCATTACCGCAACAAGATACTTGGCCTGAACGGCAATGAGCTTTGACCGGACAGCCAGTTTTTTTGCCTCCAGAAG
This sequence comes from uncultured delta proteobacterium, assembly GCA_963826655.1. Classification (GTDB taxonomy): domain Bacteria; phylum Desulfobacterota; class Syntrophobacteria; order Syntrophobacterales; family Syntrophobacteraceae; genus SbD1. Next base: position 125,118 of record CAWGZP010000125.1, on the reverse strand, counting down.
GGTGCATTTGTCCACGAGATCGTGGTAGTCTTGCAGCGTTTTCTCCCACGGGGTCCTCCACTTAAGGCCCCACCGTGAGAGTTCGGACGCTATGTCGGGCGTTATCTTCGCCTCGTTGTCCGGGTCTCGCAGGGACGGTTGACCCAGCAAAATCGACTCGAACTCATTCCAGCCGGGCCGTCCCTGCAAATCTTCAATTTCCCGGAGCACGGGAGCCTGTTCGGCATAAAAGGCGCCGAACTCCTCCTTAACCGCGTCGAGAGTAATGTTTGCTTCCTTGAGTTTGGCTTCCGCTTCGGGCGGGGGGGGTGCAATGGCGCCCGTGCGCGGCAGGCTGGCGCATCCGGAAACGGCCGCAATAAAAAAAATAGATGCGAAAAGATAACGTGATGTTTTGCCGATCATACTTTCACTCTTATCCTGAGAAGCGAATTTTCCCAATTCGGGCAAGCAGAAAAGGGACAATAAAGTAGAAAATAGCCATGACATATACTGTACCTGTAGAAAGAAAATACATCATGCACCTGATTTTAAATAGAAAAAACTCTGCTAAGATGCATTCCCATATGGTTCACCCTCCTACTTAAGTTTTAAATGTTTTTACGCCCCCAAAAAATCATTCGCCCCGGAAAGCCAGGACCCCCGCTCCTGGCTTTCTCCTTTTGGTGCGCCCGGCAGGGCGCATTTACCTGCAGGTGCAAGTCCTCTACATTCTCCCCGCGGCATGCGTTGCAAATACTTACAACCCGGGGTTCCCCAACAGCTTACGTTGCAGATTCCGAGTGGTTATCTTGTTGGTATACTCGAAACAGGAGGAAAACCATGACGGATACAGTCAAATATGTGCAGGAGAAACTTAATGGGGTTGCGGACCGCATTCTGGAACTTCTTACAGGGTTGCGTAAATATAAAGTGCGAGAAGTGCGAGTACGGGTCCCTGACGTTCGTAAATCTGTTGACACTCGCCCGGCCAAGCACTTTCCGCCTTCAGGTCCTCCCTGTGATCGATGGTAAACCCGGTTCCCGCAGGACTGCAACGCCATGGCGGAATCCCACCATGCGAACGGCAGGGATGGGAATTTTCAGATAAATCAAGGGGAATCCTTTGGGTAAAGGAGTTCTCGGGACAAGTCAAAACTCACAGCTCCGCCGTTCGATTTTTGCTGCGTATAATCTTTTTACTGGAATCTTATCATTGTCAGTAGACGCTTGTTGGGCGCAAATGTAGCACCGGCGCTCAGGAAACGTTACCGCGTTGCTACATTTGCATCCGCTGCGGCAGGGAGCAATTCCTTGGCGGATAAGGTCTCCCATCCGCCGCCCAGGGCTTTGTAGAGGGCGATGAGATCGGTAGAGATGCTATAATTACTCTGCACCAGTGCGTTTTCGGCGGCGTAGAGCGAGCGTTGTGCGACGAGCACATTGAGGAAGTCGAGCAACCCTTCGGAGTAGAGCTTCAACGAAAGGTCGGCGGCTTTACTGTAAGCGAGGACGGAGTCCTTGAGCGACTTGTAGTGGTCCTGCTCCTTTGCGAAGGCGACCAGCGCGTTTTCCACATCCTGGAATGCGCCCAGGACAGTCTTGTGGTAGGTGACGAAGGCCTGATCGCGCAACGCTTCCTGAGCCCGGATATTCGATTGAATCGCGCCGCCCTGAAACAGCGCCCAGGTCGCCGACGGACCGAAGGAACAGGCTCGACTTGCAGCCGCCCACCAAGTGCTTGCCAGGTTGCCCTGAAAGCTCACTGTGCCGGTCAGCGAAACCTTGGGGAACAGGTCTGCGGTGGCCACCCCGATCTGCGCCGTGGCGGCGTGCAGTTGCGCCTCGGCCCGGCGGATGTCGGGACGGCGGCGCAGAAGCTCGGAGGGCAGGCCTGCGGGAATTTGCGCCGGTACGCCGGGGACGTCGCCCGTGGGCGTCAACTGTTCCAGCAGATCGGCCGGAGGCCGGGCCAGAAGCACGCTCAATGCATAGATCGATTGCCTCGCTTCAGTCTCAAACACTGGAATTTGCGCTTCAGTCGTTGCGACATTTGCATCCGCGTTGGCAATATCCAGGGCGCAGTCAAACCCTGCATCCGCTTTCCGGCGTATGATCCCGGCGGTTTCCCGCTGCGATTTGAGGTTTTTCTGAGCGATTACTATTTCTTGTTGATAACCTCGGAGTTGAACATAGTCGAGCGCCGTTTCGGCGGCGATGCTGACCTGCGCGTCGCTGATGCTTTCGATCGATGCCTGGACACCTGCGTCTGCCGATTCTACATTGCGGCGCTGCCCGCCGAACAGGTCAATCTCCCATGCTGCATCAAAGCCCGCCTGATAGAGATTTTGAGCCTTGCCCGCCGAAGCCGGGACGCTTTCCCGCTGATATTCGGCGGAGGCGCCGAGCGCCGGCAAAAGCCCCCCGACTGCGATGCCGCGTTGGGCGCGAGCCTGTCGCAGGCACGCCACGGCAAGTTTAAGGTCGAGGTTCGTTTTCAGCGCATCTTCGACCAGCTGAGTCAGCACGGGATCGTCGAACTGTTTCCACCATTGTCCCAGTTCGGCCGGCCGTGCCGTGGCAACGGAGGGTTGGGCCGGCGCTTCCGCCACACCCGCCCACCCGGGGGGCGCATCGGGACGGGGCGCGTGATAATCGGGCCCGACCATGCAGCCGCCTGTCACCAGGGCAACGAAACCGCAGACCGCAAACAGGCCCGGTAGGAAATGCAGTTGGCAGTTCGTCTTCATCGAGGTCACCTTATTCATAGCGAAGCGCCTCGATGGGGTCGAGCCGCGAAGCCTTATAAGCCGGGTAAAAACCAAAGGCGATGCCGACACTGGCCGAGACGAGCACGGCTGCTACAATCGCCCCCACCGAAACCGCTGTCGGCCAGCGCAGCACCAGGGATACCACGTAGGAGCAGCCGCGTCCGATAACGATACCCATCGTCCCGCCGAGAAGGCAAAGTATGACGGCCTCGGTCAAAAAATGGCGCAAAATGTCACCCGGTTCCGCCCCGACAGCCATACGCAAACCTATCTCGCGCGTCCGTTCGGTTACCGAGACGAGCATAATGTTCATGATGCCGATGCCGCCGACCACCAGCGAGATCATGGCCACGCACAGGAGCAGTTTGGTCATCATCTCTGCCGTGGAACTCATCGTTTTGGTAATCTCGGTCATGTCGCGAATACTGAAATCATCCGGATCCGAGTTGCGAAGGCGGTGCCGCTGCCGCAGCAGTGAGCTGAGCTGTTCGATCGCAGATGGAATCTCATCGGCGGAAGGCGCGGCGGTCAGGATCTGATCGACGTTCGGGAATCGCATCTGTTGCGTCGTGTCGGTCTGTTCCGTAGCGGTTGGGACAACATAAAGGTTTTGCGCCAACTCCGGGTAGATCATGTTAAGCGTATTGACTTCGTTGGTACTCGCGTTGTTCGTGGAACTCTGATTACCGCCGGAAAGGGCGGAAGCAACCACGCGATACTTGATAGTGGTCCATGGGGCCAAAAGAATATCGTCCTGGTCCATGCCCATGAGGTTGGCCCCTTTTTTGCTCAATACGCCGATGACCTTGAAATCGACGTTCCTGATGCGCACATGCTCGCCGATGGGCGACCGGCCGCCAAAGACCTCTCTTACGATAGTCTGGCCGACTATGCACACTTTGCTTGCGTTCAGGACCTCATGTTCGGTAAAGGCTTCCCCTTCAGCCATTTCGGTCCAATCGCGTATGTCTAGAAACGAAGGGGCGGTGCCATAGACATAAGTCGGCACCCAATTCTTATTGCCGTAGACCACCTGGGCCCGGGCACGCACGATCGGCGCCGCCCAGACCACTGACGGGCATTCCTTCAGGATCGCCTCCATATCCTGCGGCGTTAAAGTCATCATGGTCCCGGCGCCGTTGCTTACGCCCGCCGTGGTGACGGCCCCGGGCAAGACCACCAGGGTGTTGGCGCCCATGCTGGCCATGGTGCGCTGGATGGCAACCTTGGCCCCGTTGCCGATCTCCACCATCGTGATCACCGCCGCCACGCCGATGACTATGCCCAGTGTAGTCAGCGCTGCGCGCATGACGTTGCTGCGCAGCCCGTGAAAGGCCATCTTCAACGTGCGGAAAAACATCTTCACAGGGCTCCTCCGAGGCTGGACGAGGCAGCGCCGCTGTCGATCAGGCCATCCCTGATACGGATGATACGCTGCGCATGTTGCGCGACGCCGGTATCATGGGTCACCATGATCAGCGTAATGCGGTCCACGTCGTTGAGTTGCTGAAACAGGTCGAGGATTTCCTCGCTGGTGCGAGAGTCGAGATTGCCGGTCGGTTCGTCGGCGAACAGTACCTGTGGCCGGTTTATGAGAGATCGTGCAATCGCTACACGTTGCTGTTCCCCTCCCGAGAGTTGCAACGGCCTGTGATGAATGCGGCCCGATAAGCCGACTCTTTCGAGCAATTCCGCGGCGCGCCGTTCCATTTCGCGCTCGGTGAGGCTATCCCGGCAGTACATGAGCGGCATTACGACGTTTTCAAAAGCCGTCATGCGCGGCAGCAGGTTGAAACTTTGGAACACGAACCCGATCATGCGGTTACGCAACCTGGCGCGTTCTTTCGGGCTCAACCCGGAGATTTCACGGCCGTCGAGCCAGTATTGCCCCGAGGTCGGATGATCGAGGCAACCCAGGATGTTCATCAGGGTGCTTTTGCCGGAACCGCTCGCCCCCATCAATGCCACGTACTCTGAGCGGGCTACCTGTTGAGAAACCCCTTTGAGCACCGGTACGTCCAGTTCACCCAGGCTGTAAGTCTTGCAGATGTCGTGGAGTTCGATCAATTCCATAGCCGAAATACCCCCTGGCCGAGTTTAGCGTCCGCCGCCGGGAGGGCCTTGACCCTGCCCGCGATTACCCCCTCTTTGCGGTATGAGTGGACTGGCGCCCTCGCTATGATCGCCGCCAGGTCCCCGTTTGACTTCCTCGGTGACCACTTGCAGGCCCTCTTTCATCTCGTCGCCGCTGACCTCCGTCCATGCTCCGTCCGTCAGTCCAGTGTGCACCTTGAGCGCCCGAACGGTATCGCCCTCGGCGACCCAGACGGTTCCACCGGATGCGGGCGCCCCGCTCGCGCCGGCGTCCCCTCCGCGCCTTGACGCCACGGGCACGGTATTGGACGCCCTGTCCGATTCAAAGGCTGCCCGGTTCAACCGCGGCGTCCAACGCAGTGATGCGTTTGGCGCCATCAGCACGTTCTGGCGGCGGCCGATTTCAAATTGCAGGTTAGTGGTCAGATAGGGCAGCAGTTTGCCATCGGAGTTGTCGCAGTTGACCTCGACCGTGTAGGTGACGACGTTCTGGGACATGGTGGCATTCAGCCGAATCTTGCCGACCAGCCCATGGAAAACCTGGTCGCCAAAGGCGTCAACCGTGAAATTCACCGGCAGGCCAACGTGAATATTGCCGATGTCGGCCTCGTTGACCGATGCCCACACCTGGATGCGCTTGAGGTCTTTGGCGATCAGGAACAGGCTTGGAGCGCTCATGCTGGAAACGATAGTCTGGCCGATATTGACACGGCGGTCTACGATTACTCCGGCGACCGGGGACTTGACGGTACAGTATGCGAGGTTTGCCTGGTCCTTTTTCAGGGTTTCCACCGAAAGCGACACAGCCGCTGCCGCCATATCCACACTGGCCGCGGCTACTGCCAGGTTGGCCTTTGACTCCTCGTAATTTGCCTTGTACTGATCGAAGGTGGTCGGCGCCAATGCCTGGGAAGGTCCGAGGACCTGCGCGCGATGCCAGTCCGCCTCTGCCTCCCATAGCTTGGCCTTCATCTGGAGCACGTTGGCTTTGGCGTTGACGAGGTTGGCGCGGGCCTGTTCCAAACTGGCCTTGTCCATGTTGACGGCAGCCACGTAGAGCGTGTCGTCTATTCGCGCCAGAACAGTGCCCTCCTTTACTTCCGACCCATAGTCGATGAGTTTGCCGTACTCGTCCTGTCCGAAGGCTATGAGCAAGCCGTTAACCTGCGCGCCGATATCTACGACCTGCTCCGGCTCGACGGTTCCCGTGGCGCTGATCATGGCCACAAGATCGCCCCGCTTCACCGCCACCGTGTGGAACGTCGGCGCCTTGTCCCGTTGGTGCTTCAACCACCAGGCAGCCGGCGCTGCCCAACACGGCCAGGCCGGTAATCACCAGCGCTGTTATTCGAAAAGCCCGTCGCATATTTTCCTCGGTTGTTGGTTAATGACTGGTGACTAGCGACTACTAATCGCCAGTCACAGGATAATAACTACAAGTTACGGCGAATTAGCGAGTAATGTTTTTGTTAAAAATTGTTAAATCCCGGCACAGGCAAGAAAATTGGCTTTTTTGAGGGATTTTTGAGGCGAGCGAGGTCTATGGTAGGTCGCAACGAAGCGCAACCCATCACGCTCGTTATCCTATTTTCGTAGCGTGATTCCAACCTATGATGAGGTCCCGGTCGACATAATTCGAAATAATCTGAAGACCGCGGGTATTTCGCGGGAAGAATTTTTCCGGCTCTTGGCGAACATGTAATTTTTTTCAGGCCATGGGTCGACATTTGCCGGGAAGGCCGCTGTCAGTCGAGAAACGTCAAGGACGAGGGCCTGCGAGTTTTTCCAGACATTTAAGTCGAAAATGTTTTACAGAGTCTTCGTTCCCGCTTCTTGCTTCCATATCATCGACCTGAAAAGGCGACCTTCTCCAGCAGAGAGTCTACCGCCTGCCGCGCTCTCGTCCTGTCCCGCACCTCGTTTAAAATGACCGCCACCGCGCAGGTATTGCCGGATGGACCGGTTACATAGCCCGCAAACCCGATCACATCGTCAAGTGTCCCCGTCTTGCCCCTGACCGTCAGGCCCGGCTTGCACATCCTCCTTCGGAGGGTACCCTGCCCGCCGTTGACCGCCAGCGAGGAAATGAACTCTTCTCTTATTCCTTTATCATTCCATGCCGCGATAAGCAGTCGGCATAACGTTGCCGGACTCACCCGGCACGAACGGCTAAGCCCCGACCCGCAGTCAATCGTTGCGACTCCATCCGGGATACCCGCCTCCCTGAGGCAGGTCCTGACAATCGCAAGCCCCTTTTCGGAGGTGCCGGGCTCGCCCGCGACAATCCCCCCGAGCGATCTCAGGAGCATCTCGGCCATGAAGTTATTGCTGTACGTGTTCATCCCGGATATCAATTCGGAAACCGGGGGAGAGTGGTAAGCTGCGATTACTTTGGCGTTCGGAGGCGCGGTCCCTTCCCGCGCGCCGGGCCCCAGGATCTTTACGCCCGAACGCTCCAGGGCGGTCCGCACGGCATGGGCAAAAAGCCCGGAAGGGTCGGCCGCGTTGAACCGGAATTCTCGAACCGGACCTCCGCGCGCCCGGGTCTGCCCGGAAAGCTGGAATTGTTCCCGGCCGTCACCATCCGCGCCAAGAGAGTGAAGCAACAGGGAGTTGCCTCCCTTTTTTTTCAGGGTCGCCTGGCCGCTCACCCGAACATAACCTTGCGCAAGGCCTGAATCGGCGCTCACGGCCTTTCCCGCCTTCGAAGGGGCGTTAATCCTGATCGTCAGCGTGTTGTAGTCGATTGCCGTTGCGGAGACCAGGGGGTTGTATGCGCCCGAACAGTCGCTGTCCAGGCAGATACGTTCGGACGGCGACTGAAAAAAGCTCTCGTCCACAAAAACACTGCCCGTGATTTGCCTGATTCCACTGTCTTTGATTGCCTGCGCCAATTCAAAGGCCTTCTCGGAAACGAAGAAAGGATCCCCGTTTCCCTTTATCCATAAATCCCCGGAAATGACTCCATCCACGGGCGGCCCGACTGCAAGCGCTTTCGTTGTAAAGGTAAAAGTGGGGCCGAGCTTTTTCAGGGCGGCATAGCTGGTCAGCAGCTTCATGAGAGAGGCGGGAACCAGCGTATCCGTCGCCCTCGAGCGGCAGACAAGTTCCCCGGATGGAAGAGAGACCACCAGGACCCCCGCGACTCCGGCGGACTTGTCGATGAGATCGAGGGCCTGTTCAAAAACAAGGGGATTGCTCGCCTTGGGGGCGCTCGGGATTTGGGCAAAAGTCAGGGCTTGAGGCAAAGGTAAGATTTCGAACAGAATCGACAGCCAACATACCAGGAGTAGCTTTTTCATAACATTTCCGGTTATCTGAAAATCCAAATCAAGCCCGGCCCTTGCCGAGCCCCTCGAAAATATCCCAAAATTCAGGGAAAGATTTACTGACGGACTCCGCCCCTTCTATGACAACCCCCTTCAAGCGCAGACCTGCAAGGGCGAAGGACATCGCAATCCGGTGATCGTCTGCGGCAAAAACAGGGCCGGAGGGTGGTCTGAGCGGTTCCCCCCCATGCACTATCAGCCCATCGGGTAGTTCCTCCACCTCGAAACCAAGCGTAGTCAAGCCTGCCGTCACCGCCTTCAGCCGGTCGGACTCCTTTATTCTAAGATGCGCCACGTTGCGAATGCGGGTGGTCCCGGCCGCGAAGGCGCTCAGAACACCCAGAGTGGGCACCATGTCCGGCATTTCGTTCATGTCGATATCGATGGGCAGGAGTCGCTCGGGTCCTTTAACCAGGACCTCTTCCGCCCCCCATGAGATGCGGCATCCCATGCTGCCCAGGACGTCCAGAAAACGGCAATCACCCTGCAAGCTGTTGGGCAAGACCGGTGAGGTAGCCACCTCTCCGCCTGTAAGGGCTGCGGCGGCCCAGAAATAGGAAGCCGAGGAACAGTCGCCCTCGACCGTGATATTGCACGGCCCATACACTTGCGGGGCCGGAATGGAAATCCTGTTGGAAGCCTGCCGCTCAAACCTGATTCCCGCCTCTTTCATCATTCCCAGTGTTATCATCACGTAAGGCCAGGATGCGGCGGGTTCGGACCACTCCACAACGATCTCTCCACACGCGCATGGGGCGGCCATCAGGATCGCGGATAAAAACTGGCTGCTCCCGGAAGCATCTATAAAGACCTCGCCGCCTTTTAGTCCCCGGCTGCTGACCTCAACGGGGACAAAATCTTTGTCCCCCAGCCATCGCATGGTGGCCCCGAGCTGTTCGAGAGCCCGGGCAGCCGACCCTACCGGGCGCTGCCGAAGCCGAGGTGCTCCGTCCAGCAGAAATGTTCCAGTCCCCGAGGAAACCAGCGCGAGCAGAAGACGTGCGCTCGTCCCGCTGTTTCCGAGGAAAATCGGCCCATCCGGCTGGCGCCAGCGACAGGCGGGCGGCACTATTCGAACCGAATCGCAGCTCCACTCGATTGTTGTCCCAAGGGCCTCCAGGGCGTTAGCGGTAATCAGGGTATCTTCGGCCCTCAGAGGGTTTCGCACCTCGGATGGCTCCTGAGAAAGCGCCGCGATTACGAGCGCGCGGTGGGTTATCGACTTGGACCCCGGCAGCCGGATCCGCGCATTGATTTTCGATACGGGTTTTATGGTTTTAATCAGGTTTTTCACGCACAGCCTTTTCATTACGGCTTTTCACGTACAGCTTTTTCCAGTGCCTGTCGCATCGCCGCCATGGCGGGGGTCCCAAAGACCGGAAGTCCCAGCCACCATTCGACTTGGGCGGCCCCTTGGGACAGCAGCATTTCCAGACCGGACACAATCGTGCACCCGGCGGCCTCCGCGGCCCGGCAAAAGGCGGTCCGTCGGCTGTAGATGATGTCCATTACGATCATTTCGGGTTTGAAAAAGGATTCTAAAACTATCGGTGAGGCTTCGCCGTTCTCCAATCCGACCGATGTGCACTGCACGACTATGTCAAAATTTTCCACTGTATCCGCCAGGGCGTCGAGCGGAATGAAATTGCCCTTGAGCTGCCCGGCCAGGATCCTGCCCCGCTCGATGCTCCGGTTCGAGATCGTGACAATCGCCCCGGCCTTTTTTAAGCCGAAGGCAACCGCCCGGGCTGCCCCGCCCGCCCCCAGGACAAGGGTGTTTCGCCCCGGGACTTCAACTACTGCCGAAAGTGCCCGCAGAGCCCCGATCCAATCCGTGTTGATACCTTCCCAGCCAAGGTCTGTCCTGCGCAGCGTGTTTACCGCCCCGATCTCTTCGGCCGTTTCGTCGACTTCATCGGCCAACCGGCATGCCTCCTCTTTGTGAGGAATGGTCACGCTCAACCCCCTAAAGCCGGTTTTGTGCAGGAGTTCGAGATCGCGATCGAGTTCATCTATACAGAAAGCCGCATAAAGGGCGGGGACCTCGATCGCCTCGAAACACGCGCTCATCATCACGGGGCTGAGACTGTGGCGCACAGGGTTTCCGATAACCGCGAAAAGACTTTTTTGTTCGGGTCTTATCATTTCACGCAATCCTGCCGGCCGGTCCCGAAAAGATTTGATGGGTTGCGTCCCGCTCCACTCATCATGGCGGCCCGCTGTTTTCGCTGGAAGCACGGTCCTTCATCTTGGCAATATTCCGTCTCGCTGGAATTTCAACTTTTTTCTCAGGGCCCCGAGACAGTGGAGGAACTCGGGTTCACGGTAGTCGGGATACGTCCATGGCAGGGACCGGTAGGCGCCTTTCTGGTAAATGAGGGTTAGGTCGGCATAGATCCCGTCCCGAAGATAAATCCTGTGCGTGAAATTTTTCCCGGTCGCCAGGATGAAATTCTCCAGCGCGAGAAGTCCGGGGTCGATATTGACCGTTCGTTTTCCATCAATTGAGAGACCGGCCTCTATTTCATTTGTGCGAAGCTTGATGCCGGCCAGAGAATCCGGGGCCACAAGCTCCAGAAAGCTTGCAGTCTGCCTGTGGATTCCATGCCCCATCTCGTCATCATAGTAGGTAGTATAAGGGAAAGCTCCCGGCGCGGAAAGAAAATCTAGAGGTCCGAAATCCGATACAAGGGCTTTGAGAGCTTGCGTTTGAGTTCCCGGGCGGCTGAACAGAAACCGGATTACGAGCTTTACCGGGTAGGGTTTTACGGGCCGGCTCATACGCCGGAGGGAGCATAATCCGTCTCGGCAAAGACCTTTTCGTTAAAGTCTTTGTTATGCCAAATCGTCTTCAAGCGGGTAAAGTCCTTTGAGTTCAGCGAGATGCCTTCTACTGTCATCAGTCGAGAGGCTTCGCTTCCTCGATCAGCATGATCGGGATATCTTCCCGAATTTCGTACATAAGCCTGCACTGCTCGCAAATGAGTCCCGTCTCGTCCGTATTCGGATGTATCGGCCCTTTGCATTTGGGGCATCTGAGGATTTCGAGAAGCTCTTTTTTGACAGCCATTGGCAGCCTCCAGTCGGGTACAGAGTCAAGAGTTCAAGGTCAAGTGCCCGATACAGGGCAACCATCGACTTAACCGGTTTGTTCGGGTGGGTCCGGATTTTCTTCGAATTTACGTGGAGTCTCCGTGCCGTCTTCATCCAGTATCTGGCGGAATGCGTCAAGGAGCGAGCGCATCCTGGCGCCAAACCGGATTCGATTCCGCCTCATCTCCGATATTTCCTGCTCCATTTTGATAAGCCGGCCCCCGGCTTCCGTCAGGAGTCCTTCAGCCTTGACTTCGGCCTCGGAGACGATCAGCTTGCCTTCGCGCTCGGCGTTCGCCCTGATCTGCTCCGCACTCTTTTGGGCGCTGAAAAGCACGGCTCGAATCGTTTTATCGCGTTCCCGGTGTTCCTTTATTTCAGCTTCCTGGGTCTTGATGTCCCTCTTGAGGTTTTCGTTTTCCTCCGCGAGCCGCCGGATCTCTTCCGACATCTCCTGGATGAAAGCCTCCACATCATTGGGATCGAAGCCCATAAGGCGTTTTCGAAATTTTTTCCCCTCAATGTAGCTTGTTTCCATCGAGCGCGCTCCGAAATCTCACCCGCCCGAAAGTGGCGGAACTCGCAAAAGCACTTTATGACCCTAATATAATAGCGAATCGTAACAGGGTCGGCACTACGAAATTATCCAGGAAGATGAGCACGATGATCAATAACATGGGGGAAAAGTCTATGCCGCCCATGTCGATCGGGATTGCCCTGCGGATACGGTACAAGACGGGTTCTGTCACATTATACAAAAAACGAACGATAGGGTTATAGGGGTCGGGGTTTACCCACGAAAGAATCGCGCGGGCTATCACGATCAGCATGTACGTATAGAGGACGATGTGCAAAACCTCCGCCAGCGCCCTTAAAAAATATGATAAAACGAACATATCCGGCTCCCGGTATTTTGTGGTCACGTGTCAACTATGTGCACGAATCGAAACTACTTTTTTTCTTCCGGCCTGTCAACTTTAAGAAATTTAGGGATAGAGAAATCTAGGGATTAATTGTTCCTGAATCCCTCAACTTGGTAATTCGGTTTTTAATCCCCCAATCCCTGAATTCCATTGACATCGGCCATAAAAACAGAGAGAAAAAGAAGTTTTGGGAGTTAGAGATGAAGAGAGTTTGCTTTTCCCTGGAGAGGGGCTTTATCAGATGAGTAAATTCGCGTTGGGTGAATGGGTGCTGCTGACTTCCCAGAAAGGGAAACGATGGCTGGTTAGAATCGAGAAGGCGCCCTATTCGTCCCACCTCGGCGGCATCGACCTCGGGGAGATAGCGGGCAAAGAGGAAGGTGACTGGCTCGTGACCAGCAAAGGCGCCAAGTTGATGCTGTTCAGGCCTTCTCTGGAAGACTTCATTTTCAACATGAAAAGGTGCACCCAGATCATCTACCCCAAGGACCTGTAGCGAGATGATCTTCTGCGGCGATATTTATCCGGGGTGCACGGTCCTGGAGACCGGCATCGGCTCGGGCGCGCTTGCCCTTGTCCTGCTGCGGACAATGTGCGGCCGGGGTAAGCTTATATCGGTCGAGAAGAGGGCCGAATTTGCCATACAGGCCCGCGAAAATATCAGGCTCTTTTACGGTGGGGAGGCTGAGAATCACGAAATCATCGTTGCCGATATTGCAGACGTCTGCATTTCGTGTGAAGTGGACCGGATCTTTGTGGATTTGCCCGAGCCATGGCGCGCCATCGGGAATATGGCCGATATGCTCCGAATGGGGGGGCTCCTGGTGAGCCTGAGTCCCAATGTGGGCCAGATTCAGCTCACCAATCGGCAGCTTCTGGCAAACGGGTTCGGGGACATAGTCCATTTCGAGATCCTCCGGCGAGACTGGAAGATCGACCAACTCCGGGCTCGTCCTTTCGACAGGATGGTGGCCCATACGGGGTTTATCACGGTGGCAAAGCGGGTTTCTTCCATACGGGGGGAGCCTGTGGAAATCTGTCCTGAAAATGGGCAGGATGAGGGCGCTACTGACGCTATATCCTGCGAAATGCCTTAATAAAACCTGACTACCATCGGACTCTGGAAACGAGGTCCCTACACAGGGAAAAACATATGGCGGTATTCATGAAAGAAGAAAAAGTCGATATCTCGATCGTTATCCCGATTCGCAACGAAGTGCAAAACATCCCGCTTCTGGCTGAGGAAGTAAAATCCGCAATGCAGGGGGAATTCAATGAATGGGAGTGCATCTGGGTTGACGATGGCTCGACAGACGGGAGTCTGGCCGCGATTCGCGAACTCGCACTCGCCGACCGCCGGCATAGATATATCTCCTTCCAGCAAAACGCGGGGCAGTCGGCTGCTTTGTGGGCCGGGTTCAGTGAAGCCAGGGCGCCGATAATCGCTACAATCGACGGAGACGGCCAAAACGATCCCGCAGACATCCCGGCGCTTTTTCGAACAGTCGAATCGGGCGCAGCCGACATGGCCAACGGTTATCGCGCAAACAGGCAGGATGACCTGAAAAGAAAAATTTCATCCATTCTCGGCAACGGATTCAGGACCTTTCTCACCGGCAAAACCGTAAGAGACGCGGGATGCTCGACCAGGGTCTTCCGCAGTGCCTGCGTCGAAGCGCTACCCCGATTCGCGGGAATGCATCGTTTTTTGCCCACACTGGCGGCCATTCAGGGTTTCAAACTTTCCGAGGCGCCGGTAAACCACCGTCCCAGAGTCAGAGGGGACAGCAAGTACTCGATTCGTAACCGGTTGTGGGTATCGCTGGTGGATATGTTTGGGGTGTTCTGGCTGAAAAAGAGGGCTTTCCACTACAGTATAAAAGCCGGATCGGATTCCAGAGCCGTTTACAACGCAGGCGCAGGCTTTCCACTCGAAGAAAAAAGAGACAACTGCATGATGCGGATGGAAACGGAACGAATTCTCATCCGGTGAGCAATTGACTGAAAAACTCAGCAGACAGTTCACTGACTGGCTGTGATTTGTTTCCGTCGGAAAAGGGGCCTTTTCCGACGGACTTGCGTCCGGGGCGTCTCATCCGGTGCTTTACGGATGAAAACCAAAATTAGACAAGGTGTCCGCGCCCTCGTGGAGAGGGTTTCGGGCGCTAATGCATTCTTACAGCCGTGCTTTCGAAAGTTCCCTGAATCCACAAATACCTGTTTATCTCCGCCCCGGCTTCGAGCAAGGTAGTTGTCAACCGCGCATCGAAACTTCGATACGGTCGCCCAGGGGCACTTCGACCGAGATATAACCCTTCTCCGGACACCGTACATATTCGAGATAAGGCTTGTGCACATCCGGATAAATGTCCAAATCGTCTGCGATGACCAGGGCGCCGGCACGAAGGTGTGGCTCCACGAGCTGCAGGACGGGCAGATAAGCATCTTTCCACCCATCGAGGAAGAGCAGATCGACCGTCCCCTCGAGTTGTCGCAGGGTCATCAGGGCGTCACCTTCGCGGATTTCGACGAAGTCCTCGAGGCCGGCCTCCTGTAAATTCCGGCGTGCACCTTTGACCTTTCCAGCGTTCAGTTCCGAAGTGATTACCCGCCCACCGCCGTTATCGCTCACCGCAGCGGCCAGAAAGATGGTCGAGATCCCGAATGAAGCGCCGAACTCCACGATGGTGCGGCTGCATTGCGCCCGCGCGAGAATATAGAGAAACTGCCCCATCTCACGAGAAACGGACAGGAAGGCTTTGTCGAGAAGATCGGCGACCCTGGAATCGCCTGCGGTGCCCCTTCGAAGCCCCTCCTCGTGCACATGGGAAATGATGGCCGGGTCTATTTCCCCGGAGGCCCGGTACAGGCGGTCGAGAACCCGGGTGACGGGCTTCGAATGCAGGACGGAATTTGCAGATGTTGACATGGCGGAATCTCCCCGTGTGGAATTTATTGCATAAAGGCGATGAAAGTGTTGAGGCTGTATTATACGTATGGGCTGAGTTGACGGATAATGCAATTTATGCAAAGTATAGTTGCATCAGGTGGAAACAAAGGACGAGACCTAATGGATTTGAATTTACTCACAGGATTGAACGCGCTGCTGCTCGAGGAGAGCGTCACCGGGGCGGCGAAACGCATGAATCTGAGTGTGCCCGCTATGAGCCGCATGCTTGCCCGCATCCGTGATGCTGTCGGCGATCCAATCCTGGTGAGGGCGGGGCGCAAAATGGCGCCAACCCCGCGGGCGCTGCAATTACGAGGGCAAGTGCAGGCCGTCATTGCGGACGCGTCCAAGCTGTTCCACCCGGAAAAGGAAATAAAAGCGCCCAGTTCCCTGGAACGCACCTTCATGTTGCGGGCGAGCGATATTTTTGCCGGACCTTTTGCTGCAGGGCTCGTAGAGATTGTGCGCGCTGTTGCGCCAAACGTAGTGCTGCGGTTTGCGCCGGAAGGTGACGAAGATACCGAAGCGTTACGCGAGGGCAGAGTGGATATCGATTTGGGGGTTGCGGGGGTCATGGGACCCGAAATCCGAGTTCAGATGCTCTTCCGGGAATGTTTTGCCGGGGTCGTAAGGGCGGAGCACGCGGTCACGAAGTCGGAGATGACCATGGAACTCTTTTCCGGGCTGACCCATATAAGCGTCTCACGGCGCGGCTTGGTGCGCGGTCCGATTGACGTAATTCTCGAAAAATCGAACCTTTTTCGCAAGGTCGCCCTGGTAGTTCCGCATTTTTATGCGGCCCTTTTCGCGGCAGCGGCCTCCGACCTGGTCGTTGCAGTTCCCCGGCGCCTTGCCGAATCCGCACGGTTATTCCTGCCGATACATGTCTTCGCCCTCCCTGTGTCGATTGAGCCGTTTGCCGTATCGCAGGCGTGGCACCCGCGCTTTGACGCGGACCCGGCCCACCGGTGGCTTCGTGAATGTGTCCGCGCAGCCGTCAAGCCGGCATGGCGCCTGCCTCTTCCGGGTTGTCAGGCCACGGAGCGGTCTTGAGTCGCAAGATATCCGCAGGTTTTGCACCCAAAGGTTTGCGCCTGGCAGAGTGGGGCGTTACAATACGGTGAGTTTGTTTCCATGCCCAAAGGAGCCTTTTCCGCCCCGACGGTAAAGGTGTTTGATCTTTTTCCGCTCTGCCCTCCGCCGATATCTCTCACGAAGATCCAACAAGATTCGAATTACCAATTCGGCATTAAAATTTCAATAAGTGACGTACTCCCATTTTTGGCGCAACGGCCAGCGGATCATTTATGTCTGAAATCCATGCTGCCGATATATAGGGTAGCGCAAATGAAGATTGGATCATCTCGGGTGACAGACGATTTCACAGCCCTTCATTAACATACGGCATAAAACGTGCACTCATCAATTTGGAAGGTTTGTGCTGCTAAGTAGAAGGACTCTTCAGAGAAAAAGAGGATTATTCCCAATGTGCGGCAAAAAAGGTTTCACCCTGGTCGAATTGATGGTGGTTGTCGCCATCGTGGCAATCCTGGCCTCTGTCGCAGTGCCTTCATACATCAACTATGTCAATCGCACCAAGCAGGGACAGGCCGAAAGCATGCTGTTTAACGCCCGGTTGGAGATGGAGGAGTTTTATACGGATAATGGGCATTATGCAGCAACAATACAATGCCTTCCGTCCTTTGTGGCCGCCGCAAACACTACGGTATGCCTGAACAATTGCGCCAACTGCCCGGCCAACAGCGCTACGGTGCACTATTACACCTACCATGTGTCTTCGCGTAAACTGGGGAGCACCACGGTCACGCCCTATTACCAGATCGCGGCCACGCGACAAATTTACAACGGGTACGCAGCCGACCAGTTGACGATCAGCGCAACGACCGACACACCGATAGTCCAGAATACGGACGCGCTGAAATTTTCCATTTTCCAATGGCTGTTCAATCAGTAGGGGGAAAGATACGGCTGGTCCTTGCGGATCGGCGCTGGTTTGACTCAAGAATAGAGGGATTTCCCATGTCCAAACTTATTGCTATGGGTGTCATAATTTTGAACCTGGCATTTTTTTCACAATGCGGCACGACGCAGGCAATTACCGGAACACAAGCCACACTGCAAGGCAACTCTACCGAAAAGGAACAAAATGCCTCCTCCCGTTCCTCAGAGGAAAGGAAAGTCGTCAATATAGTCGTAGACAAAATCGAGAATGGCGTAATCTATTCTAAAGATTCACAGACATTCAATATCCCGAGTTCTGCCGAAGTTATCGATAACAGCCATTCCGTGACAAAAATGAGAACAGCAGAACTGGTTTTCGAAGACGGCAGACTGGTGACGGTAAGCATAAAATGAAGGCGGCACTCACTGAGGTAAATCAAAACTTTAGGAGCTGTTCATGAGGCGAGCCATATTCACAGTGATTTTTCTTTTCTTTCTTCCACTCGCTTTTTTGCCGGGAGACGTTTCCGGCGCCCCATGCAGCAATTCGTTCATGCCGCCGTTCGTCGCCAGCGGAGTTATGCCCAACATACTAATAATTCTGGATAACTCCCAGAGCATGGACGAAGATTTCTACGGCAACGCAGTGGGTTCATATGCTTCTGTCAGCAAATCAGTGCAAGCAAGAACGGCACTGCAAAGCCTGGTGACGAGCCTTCAGAGTATAGCCAATGTCGGGGTAATGTCATTCGAGCTGCCCGGTGACACAGCCAAAAACTGGTATGTCTATAACTCTATGCCTTTTGCTTCCAACAATCCGAACTCATACTGTGCGAATCCACCGCAGGCATGCGTAACTTACTGCATGAACCCGAACGACACTGTTTCAAAGGCAGCATGCGATGCCGGATGCCCCGCCAACGCATCGCTCGGTCAAACGTTTACAAGCTTTACGGGCCAACTCTTCACACACAGCGACGGGACAAAAACAAATTTCCCGGATCTCATTCTCTCTACTACCTTGTATCCGCCCACGACCGACACTACCAGCACAAGGGCAAGGTATTGCGGACTGGCCTATCCAAAGACTCAAATGTATCCGCTGAAGGATCAATTAGGCGGCACCACCAACGTCTATTACAACCAGACAGATCCATTCTATGACACGAATGGCAACGACGGGACATTGTTCGGGTATTGCGGAAGCGACAGTCCTTTGCGCTCCGCCTACAGTACAGCAGAAAACGCGACAAATTCGTATTTATACTGCCCCAATAAGCAGGGAACCAACGACAGCTGGCCAGGTTACTCGGGCACAAACGGCGTCACCACCAACCTAATCAATAATAACGGGTGTACCCAATACTCCTTCCAACCCACCGACTCGGATTGGGCCTTGGGGTTTTACAACTGGGGTCAGGAGATGCCATGGTATTACGTAGGCCCTACGTGGTTCAGCCAATCTAATGTCGGTTCGCCCCAGGGATATCTTCATGTTCCGGTAGGTCCCGTGAATACGTGCTTCAACAGCTCCGGGGCAACCAACAACCAGGCGTGCACAACCGTCTCCAGTTGTCCGGCCTCTTATAATTCGAGTTGTTCCAGCAATGTCTTAAACATACTCAATCCAAGCTACGACGCCGGCAACAGCGACAACTATATGAGCTGCAGCCAAACCGGCTCCAACGCAAACAAATGCCCCTATATAATAAATTCCGGCAATACGCCTACCGCCGGTACCCTTAATTCGGCGCTCACCTATTTCCAGGGCACGTATACTAATGGAGGGACGAAATATGCCAGTCCCATCACCTCGTTATGTCAAAAAAACTATATCATTTTTGTTACGGACGGCTTGCCGTCCACTTTAATGAACGGCAATTCAGCACAGACCATTTCGCAGCTCATGACTGAAGTGACCACGCAGCTCAACGGCCTGCTGTCAAACGTGTCGCTGACAATCGGCGGGACGGCCAAAACCTTTCCCGTCGAATCTTATGTTCTGGGATTGGGCCTTACGCCTGACGCCAAAACAAATCTCGATGCAATGGCCGTTGCAGGCGGCACGGCGACCCCAACCGGGCATGCTTATTATGCCGATAACCCCGACGAGTTGACCGCTGCGTTGCAAGCCATCATGATAAACCTGCAGGGACGCGTTGCAGCAGGAAGCGCCGTCTCGATTCTCTCGGAAGGCCAGACATTGAATGGGTCCAACGTGCTGCAAGGGGTTTTTTATCCCGACAAAAACTTTGGGACGACAGTTATAGACTGGCCGGGTTATCTTTATAATTATTGGTACTATACCAGCCCGCAGTATACCAACATAAGGGAGGATACAGTTCACGACTATATCCTCGAACTCAACGAGGACTATGGGTTAACGTTTGTATTCGATCAGCAGACCGGCCTTACTGTAGAACGCCAGTCAGACCCGAACGGCACCGGCAATCCGAGTTCATTTGTCGACACTGTCGGGCTGGATTCGCTTACGCCCGTCTGGGAATCCGGCAAGATGCTTTGGCAGGCCCCTGCCAACGCCACGACTTCCCCAGTCAATGCGGGCAGGAAGATTTATACCCCCGGCAGCAGCGGCACAGGCTTGGTCAGCTTCGACAGCCTCAACACCACGCTCACCACGTCCGCATCAACTCTACTGGGCGCTCCTTCATCATTTAACTCCTGCCTTCAGGGATCAAGCAATACTGTAACTCTGCAAAACCTCATAAATTATGTACGCGGGGTCGATTTTCCCAATTGCAGGAGCAGGACCGTCGGCCTTTGTTCAAACGGGACCCCATGCAACTCGAATTCGGATTGCTCGAGCGGCAGTTGCACTAAAAACGTGTGGAAACTGGGGGACATCGTATATTCCACCCCCTCGGTTCAAGACAATTACCAATATTGCTATAGCGGCAATGCTTTCACTTCCACGGCATGTTTCCAGGACTCCGATTGCGCTTCACTGGGCAACTCCGCCACATGCCAAAAAAAGGAAAGCGTAGTCTTTGTTGGCGCCAACGACGGGATGCTGCACGCTTTCAAGACGGGAGTTCTGACTACCGCGGGATTGAACCCACCGAACCAGGTGGAGGAATTGACGGGAATTGCGACCTCGGACATGGGCAACGAATTGTGGGCCTTCATTCCACAAAATAGTCTTCCCTACCTGAGGTGCCTTGCAGTTCCGCCGCCGAGTAGTTGCCATCTTTATTACAATGATTTGAGCCCATTTATAACGACAATGGTTTCGAACGGGGTGTCCAGGACGGTCCTCATCGGCGGGATGAGACTTGGGGGCGGGGCCATTGCCGATGGGAACTTCTGTTTGAACAGTTCGGGGGTGTCCAATGGACAGACGTGCACACAAAAAACGAACTGTACAACTTCCCCCTATAATTCCAGCTGCGCCAACGCTTATTATCTCAACGCGCCCTCGGACACATGTCCACAGGTGTGGAGTTCCAATACTTCATCGTTGTGCTCCAATCCCAATACCTGCTACAGCCCTTCGCCGGGCACTCTGACGAACTGCACCGGGCTTTCCTCGTATTACGCACTCGACATCACCGACGTCGAGCACCCCATATTGCTCTGGGAATTCAGTCATCCGTTTCTGGGCTATTCGTACTCCGGGCCGGCGATTATTCATAAATGGTCGAACTCGGCCAATAAGAGCGGCGACCAATATTACGTGATGTTTTTGTCCGGCCCTACAAATCCCGCGGACGGCAGCTCGGTTCAAGACGCCCAGGCCTTTGTGCTGACCTTGAACGGTTCCCTGGGGATCAGCAGCGTTTACTACAAGGACCTGGGCATCAAGAACGGGTTTGGGGGGAGGCTTTTCACTTACGGCCTGGATGTGGACGGTGACGGCTACACGGACTATGTCCTCTTCGGGTACGCAGGCTCTCCAAACGGGAGCACGACCGGCTGGCAGGGTGGCATCGGAAAAATCTACACCAGCGTGGTCACGACTTCGAACGGACAATCCGCCATCAATTATGCCTCATCCCTGCTCCCTCAAAACTGGAACTATGACACGGCGTCTTACTCAAATATTGCTACGCTACCCATAACTTCCAAGGTGGAGAGCGAACAGTGCTTCGGCACGCCATATTTATATGCAGGGACAGGAAGATACTTTTTTGCGCAGGATAACTATAGCGGGGCCGGTTCGAACTATATCATGGGGATACCGTTTACCTGCGACCAGTACAACAACAATTGCACTGCCGTCACCTCACTGCAAAACAGCAGCACCAGTGTGGCGGGCATATGTTCCAGTGTGCAACAGTCGAACTTCAGTCACGCCGGCTGGCAGTATACCCTGAACTCTGCGTCAGGGTCATTTCTCCAGGAGAGACAGATTACCGACGCCACCGTGAGTAATACCAACACGATATATTTCACCACCACCGACCCCACCTCCGACCCATGCAGCTATGGCGGCCAGACCCGTGTATGGGGCCTGAATTGCGCCACGGGAGCAGCGCTCGCGGATACATCCTGCAGCGGACATTCGGTGACGGACACGAGCGGCACGCTGTATCTGCAAACCTCCACCGGGGCAATATACCAGATCAACGCCAGCTCATTTACCAATGTCAACAATAATAACAGCAACAGCGCCAGCACCGGCGATAGAACGACCCAGTGGTTTGTCGGCATTCCTCCTGAAAATGCTCCTCCACTGGCGCCGTCGTCTTCATCGCCGCCAAAAACGGGGGCATTGATACAGTGGATCGAAAAATGAAAAACGAAAGCGGATTCACTCTCGTTGAACTCATGGTGGTAGTTGCGATCACCTGTCTGTTGCTGACGTGGGGTATTCCTTCATACTCCACCTGGAACAAGAAACATAATATCGAAAACCAGATGGTCCAGCTTTACAGCAATCTGCAGTTTGCGCGCATGAATGCCTACAGCAGCAAAGTAGTATCGGGTGTATGGTGGGGAAGCGGTGCGAGCCTCCTCTCGTACCAGATAAGATATGACGCGAACAACAATGGCACAATCGACGACGATGCCGGCGCACTGATCGGGCCCAAGATGACTATGGCCCCCCAAGCTCCCGTGACTGTTGCTTTCACCCCTGCGGTTGCCCAGAACAGCGTGAGCTTCGACGGAAGGGGATTTCTCAATGTGGCTGCTACCGCCGATCCAGCCGCCCAGGTTACGTTCTTTGTTGCGTCGGGTTCAGGGGCCGCAACGGATTGTGTGATAGTCGCGAGCACCAAAGTTGTTTTGGGAAAGATGAGCGCCGGAAATTGTTTGCCAAAATAAGGGGTATCAATGAGGACGAACCCTTGCAATAAACAGGGCTTTACGCTCGTGGAGGTCCTGATCACCCTGCTGATCCTGGCCATTGGTATGTTGGCTTCTACGGTCGGTATAATGAAGGCGTTCGATCAGAGCCTGCGCAACGAAATGCGCAGTGAAGCCATAAAGATAGCGCAGGAGCAGCAGGAAGCAGTCAGAAACATGGACTATGCCACTATCCCGCAAATTCCAGCCTACGCAACGCCTGGTGGTGTGATCATTAACCGGCAGATTAGAAAAACCACCTTGCCGTTTCATGTCACCTGCAGCCTGCCCGCGCCTCCGGCCGCCTTGACAGGCATGGGCGCGCGCCTGATCGTTTTCACTGTCACCTGGCAGTTTCAGAACAAGCCTGCTGTCCCCTATTCCTACGTACTGCAAACGATTCGGAGGCAGTTGAGATGAACGGTCATTCATGCCCCATGGGGACGACACGAACCGCTGGCTTAGCCCCTTGCGGGCGTTCTTTTCGGATCGGGGACCGCGGCATGACGATGGTGGAACTTATGGTAAGCCTCGCAATTGTAATGCTTGTCATCGGTTCGGCCGCCACGGCCTACTTGAAGCTTCTGAAGACTTATAAGACACAAGGCAGACTGGCTGAGAGCTATTTGGCCAATTTGACCGGATTGGAACTCATAAGGTATGACATCGAAATGGCAGGGTTCGGGCTTCCCCTAAGCCTTGGGGCGGGCGCCACCTACAACGAAGCTGTAGTGGATAATACCGTACCCTACGATCCAACAAAGCTCAATGACTCGACCACTAACCCTCCGCGAGCAATAGCGCACCTAGACAACCCGGGCGCGAACGGCTCAGATGTTCTCACCATAAAATCGAGCGCTGCAAATGTCTTCAATAATCCTACCGGTAAGAGATGGTCCATGATTATGAATCCTGCGGGCGGTAATCCCAAGGTCAAATTGTGGGGGGGTACAGCCCTGGATCCAGTCATGGATTTTTCCGCCACAACAGGCTCGGCGGCCTTGCCGGATAGATTCATCATCCTGGACAATAACGGCGCTCTGCAGCCCGCAGTCGGACAATGGGGCTGCTATACGTTCAACACATCAGCCGCAAATACCGGCTATTATCTCAACGTTTCCATTCCCCCCAGCCCCCTCCCGTACCCCAGCGCACAGTATGTCTACTATATGTACGGTCTGGATAACGGCAATGGCGCGCACAGAATGCCGTTCAACCGCGTCGATTACTATCTCGACAAACGTGCCGCCGATTTTCCAAGCAGTTGTGCCGCGAGCACTTTCACGCTGTACAGGAGCACGATCAGCCAGTCGACAGGCGCTTTAAGCTATACTCCCCTTCTCGATTGCGTGAGGGATTTTCAGGTGGCCTTTGGGCTTGCCACCAATTTGGACGGGAACGTCAATAGTTGGGTGCAAACTCTGGGCACAATGACCGCTGCCCAAATACAGCAGCAACTCCGCGAAGTGAGGGTGTTTCTGCTCTACCAGGAAGGGCTGGGCGATAGCAGCAACGGGCTGAGCAGCGCCGGCAATACTCCCGATTTCAGGTTTTCCGGCACATTATACCTGGGTGACCAGGACATCGCCAACAGCCTCGATCCGGGTGATTACCCGGCTAACAATTTCGTGCAGTGGAGCAGTACGCCCCTTGCCGGAAGCCAAGGTGCAACTCCACCTCAACTCAGCCAGTTCACCCCTGCTGGCAAAGACGTTCAATACCGTTGGAAAGTCCAGGAAATAGACATTAAACCAATGAATTTAAACTGAACCTGAATTGAGAAAATGAAAAACCCAATCAAAAACCAAAATGGGATAGCCCTCATCTCCACACTGATGCTGCTGGTACTCGGGTTTGCGGTCGTGGCGATTCTTTTCCGGCTCTCTACGCAGGAAACGAAACTTGCCCACCTCGAACAAGGCTATTCAACCGCACTGGACGCGGCAAAAGGCGCGACCGACCTTTTCATTTTTACTGTGCAAAATGGGTTTGCACTAGGAGTTCCACCTACCGCACCTTTCGCCGGGATGGCCTACAATCAGGTCAATTGTCTCCAGGTAAAGCTGACTCAAGCCACATCGGAACCATGGTCCGCAGATCCCGGGTGGACCGCCGCATGTCCAAGCCAGGCCAATGCGACCAGTTCCGACCCCACCACTGGCTATGATATCGTCCTTACTAATTTCAACAACTACACAGTCTACCTGAAAGTCATCGATAACACGAAGACTGATGCGGTCGGCTCCACTACCGCTCCCTGCTATAATGGATGCTACTATTACACTGTTGTTGCACGCGCGCAGCCGACGACAGGGGGTACTAACACACATGCCGACGTCTCCTTCGTCTACCGCTACGATCAATAGGGATTTATAAAGAAGTAGCGCCGCCTTCCACGGCGGCGCAAAAAGGTCATTCATTGGCAAAATCGGTTGCTGGACCATCGGATCCGCAAACGCGCAAATGACTTTGCAATATTGTGCCCCACTCCCGAAGAAGAGAGTTTTCTAAGCCAAAGGTTTGATCCTGCACCCGACAAAACCCGTCCGGTCGATGCCACGAAGATCCGCCTGTTCGGAGGGAGGGCGGTGCAATCCAATGCATCGTTCCTATCCCGCATTTGGTCCACGTTGTAATTGCGCGAAACGGAATGTATTTTAAAGGAAAAACTGGTATAAAAGCAAAAATCCGGCTTTGCTCCCCCTTTTTTGAAAGGTGGGGAAATTCTTATAAATTACTCCGGGGGGCCATATTCTCATCCATGACTCGGCTCACGAGGTTCCAAATGAAGCCAGGGCCGGCGGTCCTGCTCTCTTTTGCCACCATTGCATTCTGCCTGGCCGGTTATAAGGCGCTCGATGTACCCACCGCGCGTTTTTTCACGACAATCGATTACAGGATCAAGCACATATTTGAGCTGATAACATGGCTGGGGCTCTCTACACCCTATCTGGCGGCCGCAGCCGCCGGATTTATCTACTTCAAATTTATCAAGAAAAACGATGTCCTGGCAAATGCGGCCGTTTTCCTGTTCGCGGCCGTCGCCCTCTCGGGACTTGCAAACGATCTCATTAAGGTGCTGGTTGGAAGAAGCAGGCCGGGACTGCTGTTTTCCCAAGGCCTATACGGGTTCAAACCCTTTACGGATAAATATTTATATGCCTCTTTCCCGTCCGGACACTCGAATACGATAGCCGCCCTGTGTTACGGATTGAACGTGGTAACCGGCCGTTTCAAATATATCTGGCTGACTGTAGCTTTGTCTGTAATGGCAAGCCGTGTCATAGTGGAAGCGCATTTCTTGAGCGACGTTGTATTCGGGGCCTGCCTGGGAATAATGGTTACTAAACTCATAGCTGTCGTTTTTGAAAGAAAGGGACTTCGGATAACGCTACGGCCTTCAGGGCAGGAAACGAGGGCCGCCGGCCGGACCCGGGCCAGGTGAGCAGTCCCTCGATCCCAAAGGAGGCAGAATGCCGTTTTGCAACATCGGGGACATCGATCTTTATTATGAAATCCATGGCCATGGATTTCCCCTCCTGTTCATAAGCGGTCTTTCCGCAAGCACCCGGACATGGGAAGGGCAAATTCCGTTTTTCGAAAAACATTACAGATGCATAATTTTCGACAACCGGGGGGCCGGACTTTCCGGCAAGCCACCGGGTCCGTACACAATAGCGGCGATGGCCAAAGACGCACTGCGCCTGCTGGACTTTCTCCGGGTTGAAAAGACGTTCGTATTTTCCCTTTCAATGGGCGGAATGATCGCGCTCGAACTGGCAAGGATTGCATCCCCGAGGCTTGGAGCCCTGCTCCTGGGATGCGCGCACGCCGGCGGAAAGGATCACATCCCTCCCTCGCCGGAAGTCGTTTCACTCCTAATAAACAATGCCGGCCTGAGCCGTGAGCAAATCCTCGAAAAAGAGACGGCCATTTTTTTTAGTGAAAAATTCCGGGCTCAAAACCCCAAAGCAATAGAGGAGCACTACCGTGTCCAGCTTTTGGCGCCCGTTCAGCCGGAACATGCCTTTCAGGCCCAACTCATGGCGATTTACCAGTTCGACGGCGCCGACGCCCTGGAAAAGATCAGAATCCCTGCCCTTATCGTGACCGGCACGCAGGACGTTCTGATTCCAGCGGCAAATTCAGATTATCTTGCCGCAAGACTTCCGAATGCCGAGTTGATTCATATACCCGGAGCCGGGCATGCCTTGCATGTCGAATGCCGGGATTTGTTGAATCGGGAAGCTCATCGTTTTTTTGAAGAGATGAAGTTGGAAGGTGGAAGTTAGAAGTTAGAAGTTAGAAGATGGAAGTTAGAAGGTGGAAGTTAGAAGGTGGAAGTTAGAAGTTAGAAGTTAGAAGTTGGAAGTTGGAAGTTGGAAGTTAGAAGTTAGAAGTTAGAAGGTGGAAGTTAGAAGGTGGAAGTTAGAAGGTGGAAGTTAGAAGTTGGAAGTTAGAAGTTGGAAGTTAGAAGTTGGAAGTTGGAAGTTAGAAGGTGGAAGTTAGAAGGTGGAAGTTAGAAGGTGGAAGCAAGGAGCGGGA
This sequence comes from uncultured delta proteobacterium, assembly GCA_963826655.1. Classification (GTDB taxonomy): domain Bacteria; phylum Desulfobacterota; class Syntrophobacteria; order Syntrophobacterales; family Syntrophobacteraceae; genus SbD1. Next base: position 98,165 of record CAWGZP010000125.1, on the reverse strand, counting down.
ATGAAAATTGCGGCAAGAACGTTTCAGGACTTGGATGTCTGGAAGAACTCGCATGCTTTCGTGCTTGGCGTATATCGCCTGACGGCGACTTTCCCGGTGGATGAACGCTTCGGTCTGGTCAGCCAGTTCCGGCGCGCGGCCGTGTCCATTCCGGCGAATATTGCCGAAGGGTTTGCAAAGTATACCGCGCCTGAAAAGGCGCGTTTTTTTAACATCGCCCAAGGATCTCTGCAGGAATGTCGCTACTACTGTATCCTGACGAGGGACCTGCAATACGGGGATACACTCAAACTGCAAGAAGCTCTGGACCTAATTGCAGCCCAACTAGCGGCATATCTCCGCTGTCTGCGCCAAAAGTGATTCCCACTCCCAACTCCCAACTCCCCACTCCCCACTCCCAACTTCCAACTTCTAACTTCGAACTTCGAACTTCCAACTCCCCGCTTCCCCTCCGCTCCTTTGCGGGCCGTCAATGCATTGATTATATTCGAGGAGACTCTATTGTTATAAAATATATCAAATGTCGCATATTAGATTGAATCTACTGGTTGCAAAGGACATCGAATGTCACGATTCAAATCCGCTCTCGTGCTGAGCGGCGGCTCTGCTCGCGCGTTGTCGCACCTGGGGGTGATCCAGGAAACCGAGCGCAGAGGCCTGAGGTTCGACCTGATAGTCGGAACGAGCATGGGAGCGATAATAGGCTGTCTTTACGCCTGCTATGGAGATTCGGCAAAGGTCATAGAGCGTCTGAAATATTTTTTCGAAAGCGAACTCGTCGTCAAGGCCGCCTCCAACGTGGTCGATGAAAACCCGGCTGTGCTCAACCCGGACGGTTTTTTTAACAGGTTCGTATCGCTTTTCAGAAAAGGGCTCTTCTACACGCACACAATGCTGCGAATGGGACTGCTAACGGAAGAACTCTACGACAGGCTATTCGCCATGCTGATTCCGGATTTGCTCATTGAGGATCTGCCGGTCCGGTTTGCCGCGGTTGCAATGGATCTGATGACGGGCGAAGAGGTGGTGCTGACAAAGGGGCCCTTAAGACGCGCCGTTGCCGCTAGTTCCTCGATCCCCGGGATATTTCCGGTAATTCAGATAAACGGTCGGTTTTTGGTCGACGGGGGCTGGGCCGACAATGTTCCTGCCGCCCCGGCAGTCGCTCTGGGGGCGCATTTTGTCCTTGCCGTCGACGCGACTCTGGAGATCCCCGGGATAGTATCATCCCCCAAATCCGCAATGGAAATCTTGCTCCGCTGCAATGAGATCACCCGTATTCTTTTAACCAGGCATCGGAAAGCGGTCGCAGATATCCTGATCGCTCCCGAAATCGGCGGTATCTTCTGGGCGGACTTCAGCGCCTTCGATCAATGCCTGTTCGCGGGAAGAAAAGCGTTAGAGGAGAGTGCGTCGGACATCTTCAAACGCATGCCCCTGCGCAGGTTGCTGACATTAGAAGGTGCCCTCCATCCCGCTAGAATCGGGCCATGGAGGCATCCGTTCCTGATTTTGTGATCCACTGTCCGCAAACTCGCCTTTTTTCCACTCAGTCAAAAAGCGGGAGCAGAGATAGCGAGCGCTTTCGCTTTTTCCTTTGACAAGGCACTCCCGTTCTATGCGATAGTAATTTATCCACCGATTTAGGACATGGCGATCACAAATCAATTTCAAGGATGAAAGGGGGACATCCCATGACTCACAGGACTGCCTTAGCCGTATTCATCATAGCCCTGAGTCTGTGCTTTCTTCTGCCCACGGTATCAAACGCCGGGGTCAGCGAGGAAGCCAAGGTCCAGGCATCGACCGCCGTCATGAAAGAGATTATGGGAATCCCGGAATGTGCAATTCCTCCCAGTCTTTTGTCCTGCGCTCACGGGATCGCGATTTTTCCCGACCTTCTCAAGGCTGGATTCATATTTGGCGCCCGCTATGGAACCGGGGTGCTGCTGGTCCGCAATGAAGATGGAAACTGGGGCAACCCGGTCTTTTTCCGCCTCGTAGGAGGCAGCTTCGGCTGGCAGATCGGCGCTGAGTCCACCGATGTTATACTCGTGCTCAAAAGTATCCGCAGCCTGGATGCGATATGCGGTGGTAAATTCACTCTCGGGGGTGACGCTTCGATAGCGGCCGGTCCCGTCGGCCGCCAAGCCGAAGCGGGAACTGACGTGCTGCTCAGGGCGGAGATCCTCTCCTACTCGAGAAGCAGGGGCCTTTTCCTGGGCCTGTCACTTGAGGGGGCCGCAATGCAGGTGGATTACGACTCGACCGCGTCTTTTTATAACACGCCGGGGCTGATGCCGACGGATATTTTGAGAAACCGCAGTATGGTTACTCCCCCTCCCGCTGCGGGAGAACTCAGGTACGTGCTGGATTGGTATTCCAAGCAGTAATGCCTGAAAAGCCTTTCACGATTTGGCCGTCGTTCGACGAATTCATATTCCGATTTTATATCGGTGGGCACGGCGAAGCTGTGCCCACCCTTGCTGCGGAAGTCATGCGCCGCGGTTTGGGTGGATGAACTAAAAACGCTACATCACCGTAGTCCTGTTGCGTCCCTCTTTTTTCGAACGGTACATCGCCTTGTCCACTCTTACGAAAAGCTCACCGGCATCGGTGTCCGAGGGTTGCGCCTGCGTTACCCCAAGGCTTACGGTTATACTGAAAACCTTGTCATTGTAATAGAACCGCGCCTTGGCAACGAGGTCCCGGATTTTTTCTGCTATTTTACATGCATTCTCGGCAAGGCTTCCGGGGAGGATGACCATCAGTTCTTCTCCGCCGTAGCGGGCCAAAAAGTCAGACTTCCGCACAGAACTTTCCACCAGTTTCGCCACCTGTTGCAGGCATTTATCCCCCGCCCGGTGCCCGAACTCATCGTTGACTTTTTTGAAGTGGTCCACATCTATCATGATAAGGCTGAAAGGCAGTCCTGTGCGCTGATAGCTCCTTAAGGCGCATTCGATTTCCCGGTCGTAGGCACGGCGGTTATTTATCTGGAGAAGCTGGTCCAGCAACATTTCTTTTTCGAGTTCATTTGCCCGCTTTGTTACCAGGATTATCTCTTTATTATAATTGTGCACATTCATTTGAAGCTCTGCAATCGTGGAATCGGCCGCCTTTATCCGGCTTTCATCCGCCTGGCGCTTCGTTTGAATTGCCTTTGCGACGGTCTCGAGTCGCGAGGCGATGGTGTGCAGGGCATCCTCGGTCGACCGGGAAGAAATGACAGCCTGGTCCATCTGTTGGGTCTGAGACAGCAAGTTATCGAGAAATTGGCCCTGCAACTCGTATGTCTTACGATCATGGGTCTGGTGGGTGAAAAGCTGCTCTTCCATTGCGGAGAGGTTCTTGCTCAGTTCCACCAGGATCTTATTTGCGAAATCGATCTCTTCCGCAGATCGGTTGACAACCACGTCGACAATGCCAACGATCCCGCCACTTTTCCTGGCCAGGGATTCCAGCGTAGGGCAGTCATCGAGTCCACTCATCAATTCGGACAGGCGCCCCATGTGTTCTTCCCGCGCGATTGGCTCGATGCTTGCCAGGATCATCTTGAAAGTACCGGTGAGTTGCCGGAACGTTTGCGAGCAATCAGCCTGCTGTGCTTTCTTTGCTGCTGCGATCTCGTTCGGGGTGGCCGGGTGGGGGGATTTCTCATGTTCGGCAGCCTCGGCCCGGTAATCCTGGAGCAGTGGGTAAATCTCTTTTCTGTCGTAAAGAGCACAGTACAAAGAGTCCACCGTCAGCGTCCGTTTTTCTGACGAAAATTCCTTGAGGATTTCAATAAGTGATGCCGACAGAAACTGAAGTGATTCCATTCCCCTCAAATCCTTATAATTGACCGCCTTTCCAGAATTAATCGGCAAAAGAAGAGATATTCTAGAGTGTTAAATTGCGGTTTCAACCAAAGGCCTCCGCATTTGGGCATTTACCGGCTCAGGCCACAACCCAAAGCGCTACACTTTCCCCGAGTTGGATGAGCTTGGCCGTCACTCGCCCCATATCGAACTCATCGACGTTGGACAGCCCTTTTCTTCCCACTGCGATTGTGCCGCATCCTTCGTGAAGCGCCTCAGCGAAAATAGCCCCTGCCCGGCTCGATACGCCGGAAATGACTTTGGTCGAGATTTTTTCAGGCCCGATTCCGGACGAGACGAGGATACTGGTTGCGGCATCGAAGGCCGGCCGGATCTGGTCTTCCGCTTCCTCGATCAACTTTTTCCGGTATTGTTCGGGAAATGTCTTCTTCCTGGCTGCCGGGGGGACTTTGATGCCGCGGACCACATGAAGAAGCTGTACGGTTTCATTTGAGGAATTAATCATTTTCGATACGTGATCTACGACCCGCATTGCCGATTGGGAGGAGTCCATAGCTATGAGCACCCCATGTTTTTCGGCGTTATTCCCCAGCAGCCAAAGGTTGGCGCCGTCGAGTTTCGAGGCCATTTTTGCCGCAACACTTCCCATCACCTGTGCGCCTGCGCCGCCAAACCCGCTCCGGCCAACCACTATTGCGTCATAGCCGCCCCGGGCTTCCAGTAGCAAGTCTCTTGCAATGCCTTCTTTCATTTTCCGGATGCTGATTATAATGGAATATTCGGGTATGCCCGCCCCGGTAAGCTTTCGCCGAATATCGCGCATGATATCGCGAATCTGTTTGTCTCGCTCCAACTCCCAGCCCCCAAGCTGGTCGGCCCCGGCCGGGCTGGATGGGTCCTTTTTCCAATCATAGAACGATTCCGGGGCCTCCGGCATTATGTGGAAAAGAACCAGTTCGGCATCCCGGGTGGCAATCATAGCGCTCAGATAATCGGCAAGCCGCTGAGTCTGCTCCGAGCCGTCAACAGCGACAAGCACCTTTCTGCATTCGCCTTCCATACTCCAGTCCTTCCAGTTTATTCCAGGCCTCTCGAGGATCGAGGGACCGCAAGTTCCGCCGCGTTCGGACGGGACAAGACCGGGCGCCGTCAATCTCTTTCAATCGGGAAAGTGAGTTTGGCCCCGTGCCACCCGATTACGAGGACCATGGGACAAAGCGAAAAGTTGAGCAATAAATAAATAAGACTGACCCCCCTTAACCTTGTCAGGACATCGGGAGTTATCTCCCGCCAGATCAGCGCGGTAAGTGAAACTGCCAGCATGAGAATTGAAACTGTCAGCTTTATATTGACAGCACGCAAAGGTCTTGCCAAATAATTGACCGACCACGATATAAGGCCCGTCAGCATTGCGATCGGGGTAAAGATCACACCGCAGGCGAGACAGTAATAAGCCGTGGTATCATAAGACGGGTCGCCTGTAACGATATTGAGGAAAGTGAAGAAAGTGGCTGAAAGCATGAACACTATGGGAAAATGCACCGTCATGGGATGAGGGTGTCTGCGCAAAAAAGGGAATTTTTTGAAGAGCGGTTCGAGGAAGGTCTTTTCCTCGATCCCAGAGGTTGCCTTCGGCCCGATGGTCCCGACCTGTGGATATCTATCGAAAACTTCCACCCCGTGAGGGGCGGCGCTCAAATCATTGGAGAGGTCTTTCCCGGAGGCATGGCGTTTCATGTGGGAACCTGTTTTCCAGAGCTTGCTCTGGCTCACATCGTAGACTTTGCCCTCGTAAGCGATGTAAACGGGTCTTCCCTCCTTGCCGTCTTTTTGGGCAAGTTCCTCCAGGCTGAGTTCCATGTCCGGCATTTTGAAACCTCCATCGGCTCAAATTGATTTTTCGTGCGATTCCGCAAGAGTATAAGAGTATAAGAGCTGAGAAACTTAATTACAATTATTACAGTTCGCAATCGTATACAGGGGCGAGCACAAGTTTTATTATAATGAGACAGGAGCGGGAAGCGGGAAGCAAGAAGCAAGAGGTCTTGTCACCATTGATATTTGTGCTGTTGCGGCAAAGGGAGGTCTATTTCTTTGAAAGCTTTGCGTGCCTTTGTAGTCTCGATGTCTATGCCGGTGTGGAAAATGATGAGCGATAATTTCTTTCCGCTCCATCCTTCCCGCTCCCCACTCCCCGCTTCCTGCTTCTTCCTTTTTCTTTTCCTTCTCCTGTTTCCTTCCCTGAGTTCCGGAGATGTATTCGGCGATGCCGGCGAGGCCCGGCTTTCGAACGGCCTCAAAGTCATCATGCTCGAAAAACACAATTCTCCGATAGTGTCGTTCCAGGTTTGGTACCGGGCAGGGGCGCGCAACGAAAATACGGGCAAAACCGGGCTCGCTCACATGCTTGAGCATATGATGTTCAAGGGTACCGAGAAGGTAAGCGGGGATGAGTTCGTAAGGAAGATTTACGAGGTGGGAGGGGAGCAAAACGCTACCACGTCGCACGATTTCGCTGCCTTTTTCGAAACTCTTGCGTCCAGCCATATCGAGATGCCCATCGAGCTTGAATCCGACCGGATGAGCAACCTCGCCCTGCGCGAAAGTGATTTCCAACCGGAGAGGATGGTCGTTCTCGAAGAGCGGCGAATGCGCGTCGAGGACAATCCGCAATTTTTTCTGCTCGAACAGTTGGAAGCCGCCGCGTACCAGGCGCAGCCTTATCACTGGCCTGTGATCGGATGGATGGATGACGTGGAGAGGCTCACGATCGAGGACGTCAAGGCTTTCTACGCGCGTTATTACAACCCGGCCAACGCCTTCATCGTAGTCACCGGAGACTTCAAGAAAGAAGAGCTTCTACCCGAGATGGAAAAAGCGTTCGGGACAATTCCGGGAGGAACGCCCGCGCAGCAGATTCCCTTTCAGGACCCTCCGCAACAAGGGGAAAAACGCGTGCTTGTAAATCGCGCTGCACAGGTCGGTACCCTTTCCGTGGCTTGGCACGTGCCCAACCTGCGCAGCCAGGACAGCTACGTCCTCGAGGTCATAAAGGCGATCCTTGCCGAGGGGAAAAGTTCCAGGCTCTATAACCAGTTGATACGTGCAAAGTCGCTCGCGCTCGAAACGTCCGTGGACTATGACCTGACTTCCCAGGACCCGACTCTTTTCTACATTACCGTCTCCGTTCTTCCCGGGAAGGATTTTGGACAATTGGAAAATGCGATCTATGAAGAAATGGAGCTTTTAAAGACGACCCCCGTGGGCGACAGAGAGCTTGAAAAAGCAAAAAACCAGCTTGAAGCCGATTTTGTCTTCGAACAGGAATCCGCCTTCTCCCTGGGCCAGGAACTGGCCGAATACGAAATAGCCCTTGACTGGTCCTCCATCGGCGCATACGTTCCCTCCGTCCGAAGCGTTACGGCGGAGGAAATTCAACGTGTTGCCGCAAAGTACTTCACTGCCCAAAACCGCAATGTCGGGATTCTCACTCCAACCGGTCCGCCCGTTCAATTGCCGTCCGAGGGGCTTCCTCAACCAGCAGGCATGAAGGAGAAGGGCATCAGGCTCCGCTCCCCGGATGTTCGGCATGAAACTATCCCATAGTGGGACAGCCGGTCGCGGCTCACAGTTCTTTTCACCTTCGACCGGCTCCGGGTTCTTGACCTGGAGCGGAGCGAGGCGGTTATGAATCGAAATAAAATCTGCATTATTTTCGTTTTGATCCTGTTTGTGCTTTTGATGGACAAGTCTTTCTGCCTGGCGATGCCCAAGGTCGAAAAGATAGAGTTGCCCAATCACCTGAAGCTGCTCGTATTCGAAGATCATACGATCCCGGCCGTTACGCTGCAACTGCTTGTCTCAGCGGGATCGTGGCGCGATCCGAAGGAGATGAAAGGCCTGGCGAACCTGACTGCCAAATCTGTTCTGCTCGGGACTCGGCGATTTTCATTCGATGAAATAAATGCCAGGCTCGATTTTATCGGGGCAAGTCTTGACGCCGATTGTTCTAGAGACTTTGCCACGATCGGCATGCAGGTGCTCAGGAAGGACCTCAACACCGGGAGCGAGCTTTTTTGGGAGGCTGTCCTGCATCCCACCTTTCCCGCGGCAGATGTGGCCGGACAAAAAGATGACATCATCGGCCTCATACGGCAAAAAGAGGACGATCCCTTTGAGGTCGCAAACAGGGAATTCGACAAGGCTCTTTTTATGAACAGCCCTTACGCCGGCGCGGTGGAGGGAACGGAGAAATCGGTTGCGCGAATCGCTTCGGAAGATCTTGCAAAATTTTACGCCTCTTTCTACCGGCCCAACGACTCCGTGCTCGTGATCGGAGGAGACATAACCGCCGAGGAAGTAAAGAACCTGATAGTTCCGGAGCTGCTCACATGGGAAGCAGCCAAGGTCCCCGAAACGCCTTTTCGAACGGAGTTTGCCCAAGGTTCCGTGAAGGTCGAAATTGACAAACCCGTGTCGCAGGCGTCGATTGTAATAGGATGCCCGGGCGTCGAACGGGCCAGCGCGGACTATTATCCCTTCGATGTGATGAATCAGATTCTGGGGTCCGGAGATCTGTCGAGCCGCCTCATGGAGACGATACGCATCAAAAAGGGCCTCGCCTATTCGGTCGAAAGCACCTTGGGCGCCCGCAAGTGCGCAGGCTCTTTCCGCGTAATTATTCAGACCAAGGATGCTTCCGTCAAAGAGGCTATCGCACTCGCCCGAATAGAATTGGAGCGGCTCCAGAAGGAGCCCGTTTCAGAGGCGGAATTGCAGGGCGCAAAGAAGTTTCTGATCGGCAATTTCCCATTGAAGTACAATACTTCGCAACAGGATTTTGCAAAATTCCTTGCTCAGACCGAATTCTACGGACTAGGATCCGATTATTCCGACAGGTATGCCTCGCTGATAAATGCGGTGACGGCGGACGATATCCTCAGAGTGGCGAACAAATATCTAAAACCCGAAAATGTCCTGGTAATTGTGGCCGATATGAAGAAAGCCAAGATTAGATAGAAAGAGCGGAGAAAACTTCCTAGGCGTCGGGGCATTCGAATCGGGTAAAAATATACCGAGAACTATTGTAATCCAAACCCCGCGACATTACTTTCCGCACGGGAGCTTTCGGCAAGCGGCATTGGGGCCGGGCTTCCACGGTTGTTCATCTTTTTTTTAAAAAAGTTACTCATGTCCCGTTGTGGATACCTCGAAACACGGAAAGATCCGTAGGATGGGTGGAGCGGAGCGCAACCCATCGAAACTTTTCAAATCAGTTACCCTTACAGTGTCGGGCTTTTGCCAATGCGAGATCTATGTCGCCGAGACTTTCTCAAGCTCTTCGGTGCGGTTGGGGCGGGAACAGTACTGAGTGGATGCGGTGAGCCGTCGCAGCGGTACCTGATTCCCTTCATTCATCCACCTGAAGACGTCGTCCCCGGAAAGGCGGTCTACTATGCGACGACCTGCCGTGAGTGCCCGGCAGGATGCGGAATGCTCGCAAAAAATCGTGAGGGGCGCATAGTAAAGGTGGAAGGCAATCCGGCGCACCCGGTCAGCGGAGGCAAACTCTGCATGCGGGGGCAGGCATCGCTGCATGGCCTTTACAATCCCGACCGTTTCCATGGGCCGAGGCTTCGAAATACCGCAGGCGGCTTCGATCCCATCACCTGGGAGCGGGGAGAGGCGATTCTTGCCAAAAAGCTTTCCGAAGCCGTGAGCAAGGGCGGGAGCGGCCGCATCGTTGTCATGACCGACCTGGTTACGGGGTCTCTACGCGATTTGACAGGAATGTGGCTAAACGAAATGGGTCAGAAAGAGGGCCATATTATTTATGAAACATGGTCCTATGAGCCTTTGCGAAAAGCAAACCAGGTGGTTTTCGGCCATGACGGCATACCGTCTTACCGGCTCGATGAAATCGATTTCCTGATATCCTTTAACGCGGGATTTCTTGAAACCTGGATATCAAACCTGGAATTCGCCCGCCAATATGGCTCTTTTCACCCAATCAGAAACGAAACCAAGAATGCTTTTGTCTTCGTCGGCCCCCGGCTGTCGATGACGGCAAATAACGCCGACCTGTGGATTCCGACTTATCCCGGGACCGAGTATGCGGTCGGACTTGGGATACTTCGGGCAATCCTTGACGATAACCTGGCGGCCGACCTTCCGGCAGAGCGCAGAGCGGCGCTTGCATCGATGGTCGATAACTGGCCCGTGGCCAAGGCTGCCGCGACAGCCGGTTGCGATCCGGGCCTCATCGGGGCCGTTGCCAAACGGTTCGCAGAGGCGGTTAATCCTCTCGCAATAGCCGAAGGTCTTTCACAGTGCCTGCCCAACGCAACCGAAACGGCGGTTGCCGCAAATCTGCTCTGCACCCTGAAACCGGCGACCTTGTCAAACCTCGACTTCAACCGGGAATCTTCCTACGGCATGTGCGCTCGGGCCGATCAGGTAAAAGCCCTTGCCGACCGGATGCGCTCAGGAGAGGTCGACGTTTTGATCCTGCAAGGGGTCAACCCGGTTTTCTCGCTCCCCAAATCCTGGGATTTTGCCGGGGCGATGGATGCTGTGCCTTTTGTGGCCGGATTTTCTCCGGCGATTGACGAGACCGTCGGTCGGGCACACCTGGTTTTGCCCACCAATTACTCCTTTGAGTCCTGGGGTGATTATTCACCGCGACCGGGAGTGACCGGGTTCATGCAGCCGGTGATGGGGCCGGTTTTCGATACGAGGCACATGGGAGATATCCTTATCTCCACGGGCAAAAAGGTTAAGGGTGAAGAGAGCTTCCCCTTCAAGGATTTCTACGATGCGCTCCAGGGCTACTGGACGCGAATATCGGCTGAGGCCGGTATCGAATCCTTTGACGACTTCTGGCAGAAGACGGTTATGCAGGGCGGGTACTGGCCGGAGCAGGCCGGGGCGCCCCCGGCGCTTTCCCTGCCCGTGCCCTCGTTTAACTTTGCCGAACCGGAGCAAAAACCCGGAGGAGATCTTCCTCTCGTCATCTATCCAACCGTACAGTTCTTTGACGGCAGGATGGCCAACCACTTGTGGGTCCAGGAGATCCCCGACCCCATGACCCAGGTTACCTGGGGCGGTTGGCTGGAGATTCATCCGAAGACCGCCGCGAAATTGAACCTGGCGAAAGGGGATCTGCTCGAGGTAAAAACGGACCACGGGACCATCCGAATTCCCGCCCTTCCCATTTATACTGTGCCGGAGGGAGTCATCGCGGTACCGGTCGGCCAGGGGCATTCCGGCTTCGGCAGGTTTGCGGAGGGGCTCCCTGCTAATCCTTTCGAGCTGCTTGCTCCCGGTATCGATACGGCAACTGGCGCTATCGAACGTAAAGGGTTGAATCCGGAGATCAAAAAAACGGGCGAGACTTTCGCTATCGCCAATACCGATGGAAGCTTCTTCCAGCATGGCCGCGACTTTGCGATGGCAATGAGCCTGGAGGAGCGAAACCGGATGGCGGCGGCGGGAGAGGCGCCGGAACTCTATTATCCACTGCCCGACGGCTATCGAAAGTCCAAAGATTTCTATCCGCGTCAAGAATATAAAGAATATCGCTGGGCAATGGTTGTGGACCTCGACAGGTGCATTGGTTGCAGCGCTTGCGTAGCCGGATGCTATTCGGAAAATAACGTCGCCGTCGTAAAACGAGAGCAGGTCCTCAAGGGGCGGGAGATGTCCTGGATAAGGGTCCAGCGGTATTTCGACGATGACGGGAAAGCCGCCAAATGGCTGGTGATGCTTTGCCAGCATTGCGACAACGCGCCGTGTGAGTATGTGTGCCCTATTTTCGCTCCTCATCACAGCAACGAAGGGCTCAATAACCAGATATACAATCGTTGCTTCGGAACACGTTTCTGCTCTCAAAACGATCCCTACAAAGTGCGGCGTTTCAACTGGTTTACTTTCACCCGGCCCGAGCCGCTAAAGTGGCAGCTAAATCCCGACGTCACCGTGAGGCAGAAGGGCGTAATGGAGAAATGCTCCTTCTGTGTCCAAAGAATCATAGAGGCAAAACTGGACGCCAAGGCCAAAGGGCTCCAAAAAGTTGGCGACGGCGACTTTACGACGGCCTGCGCACAAACCTGCCCGACCGGCGCCCTGATATTTGGCAGCCTCCTGGACCCGGAGAGCAGGGTGTCGAAGTTGATTAAAGACGTCAGGGCTTACCAGGTCCTGGCGCACCTTAATACCAAACCCGCGGTGATCTACCTCAAGAGGGTGACGCAGAAGATTACTGTCTGATTTAGGTCGCAAAGGATTCGGCGCAATGGAAGGGACGGTTTTGCATGATACCAGGGAAGCGGCGGGGCCGCAGAACCTGGCCACTTATGGCGCGGTAGACGATCAGATACTGGGGGCTATGTGGACTCCCGGCGGATTCTACTGGCTTTGTGTGGCGATCGCCGGGCTGGGCGTTCTTATCGGCGCTTTTTCCTGGGGGTACCAGATCGCAACCGGGCTCGGGGCGGCCAATATTACCCATCCAACGATGTGGGGTTCCTACCTTGTGAACTTCGTCTTCTGGGTCGGTATTGCCCATTCGGGCACCCTGATTTCGGCCATCCTGTTTCTTTTCCGCGCATCCTGGAGAACGACTATTTCCAGGAGTTCCGAGGCGATGACAATTTTCGCGGTATGCATAGCGGGGCTCTTCCCGCTCATCCACCTCGGCCGCGTCTGGTTAGTCTACTGGATACTCCCATATCCGAACCAACGAAACCTGTGGCCCAATTTCCAGTCGCCCCTGGTCTTCGACGTGGTTGCGGTCTCGACGTATCTCACGGTCAGTTTTCTTTTCTGGTATACGGGTATGATTCCCGACCTTGCGACCATAAGGGACCGCACCACCGGCCTGAAAAACAAGATATACGGGTTTTTCTCTCTGGGTTGGCGGGGGTCGAGCACTTCATGGAAGCATTACGGGACTGCCTACCTGCTGTTTGCAGCCCTTGCCACCCCACTGGTTATCTCGGTTCACAGCGTCGTCTCCTGGGATTTTGCCCTGGGCGTCGTTCCCGGATGGCACAGCACCATTTTTGCTCCCTACTTCGTTGCCGGCGCGATTCATTCCGGGCTGGCAATGGTGCTCGTGCTTCTTATTCCGATGCGTAAAATATTCGGGTTCGAAAATCTGATCACGATGCACGTGCTGGAACAAATAGGCAAAACCATAATCCTGACCGGACTCATAGTCGGCTACTCTTACGCGGTCGAAGGATTCATCGCCTGGTACGGCGGCAGCAAAGCCGAACAGGGTCAGTATTTGTTCCGGATCTTCGGCTATTATTCGTGGTGCTGGTGGATGATGATCATCTGCAACGCGGTCGTGCCTATCTTGCTTTTTTTCAAGAAAATCAGGACCAGCCTGGTGGCGCTGTTCTCGATAGGCATCCTTGTAAACATCGGGATGTGGATGGAGCGCCTGGTAATAATCATAGGTTCCGAAGCCCATGAATACGATCCCTACTCATGGGGTGTCTACCCGTACCCGTCCCTCGTTGAATGGGGCATATTGGTGGGTTCGTTCAGCCTGTTTTTCTTCCTTTTTCTTCTGTTCGCAAAGTTTCTGCCGACCATCGCGCTAACGGAGGTAAAGGAGGCGATACCGGTTCCGGTCAGGGCAAAATAAAGGGAAACTTCGATGGCTAAGAAGCTGGCTGTAGTGGGAATTTTCGCATATCTGAACGAGTTGCTTTCCGCGGTGGAAGGGCTCAAGAAGGAAAAAATCCGCATCAGCGCAGTGTATTCCCCGATGCGCACTGAAGAAATCAGGGAAGCGCTTGGCGAGCCGATTTTGGGACCGGGGCGCTTTTTCACCATGACTGGAGGGATTCTCGGACTTATGACCGGGGCTTTCCTTGCCGTATACACGGCGTCCCAGTGGCGGTTCATAGTGGGCGGCAAGCCTCCGATTCCGATAATACCAACCGTTATTCCTGCTTTTGAGTTCTTCATCCTGCTGTCCGTGTTTTTTACACTGGGTGGCCTGCTTTTTCTGAACAGGATGCCGAGCATGCGTCTTCCCGCCCATTACGACAAGCGCTTCAGCCAGGACCGTTTCGGAATTTTGATTTATTGCACGGATGCCAACTGCGAGCCGGTCTCGAACCTACTCGAGGGCCTTGGGGCCGAGGAGGTCCGAAAGATTGAAGAGTGAGATTTACCGGGATATCGACCTGGCAAAACAGTCGCTAAACTGGGGAGTGCTAAAGGCATCCTGCCTGGTCCTTTTTGCGGTCGGGGTGGCTTCATTCCTCTACCAGGTGTTTGAAGGCGACGCCCAGAGGGCCTGGTCGGCTTATCTGACCAACTATGTCTATTGGACGGGACTTGCGTTCGGAACTTTCCTTCTTTCCCCGATCCTGATCTTGACCAATGCGACTTGGGGACGGCCCGTAAAGAGGCTCTCGGAATCGGTTGTGCTCTTCCTCCCGGTTTCTTTCCTTTTGCTTTTGCCTCTTTTCCTCGGAAGGGCGGATGCTTTCTGGTGGGTCCTCCACCCGGAAGCGCAGAAGGCGGCCTGGCTCAATACTCCCTTCTTTTTTACGCGCGAGGCCATAGGGTTGCTTGCTCTGACTCTCACGGCAGTTTTTCTCGCCCGCAATTCCGTCAGGGCCGACACGAAATATTTAGACGGGACCCCGATCTCTGCCGAACGCCGGCCCTCCCAGGCGGCTCTTTCTTCGGCATATGTTATTCTCTACGCATTTATTATGACCCTGGTGGCATTCGACATGATTATGTCGCTCAACCCGGAGTGGTTCAGCACGCTTTTCGGGGCTTATTATTTCGTGGTCTCTTTTTATGCGGGACTTGCCTTACTGGCCATTCTATCCACCTTTGGCATCAAAAAAATGGGCATGGGCGGCGCCATCTCGAAAAAGCAGTTCCATGATATGGGCAAGTTGCTTTTCGCCTTCTGCGTGGTTGGCCTGGATTTTTTCTATGTTCAATTCCTGGTTATCTGGTACGGCAATTTGCCCGATGAGACTCGATACGTGATCTGGCGTGTTATCTACGATCCATGGGCAGCGCTGGCCTGGAGCGTGCTCCTCGGTCTTTTCATAATCCCTTTCCTGGTTTTGCTGTTCAGAAAAACAAAGCTGGAACCGATTCGTTTGACCATCGTCTCCGTTTGGGTCCTGATCGGAATCTGGCTGGAGAAATTCCTGCTCGTTACTCCTTCGCTGGTCAAGGCCAAATCTTTGCCGCTGGGAATATTTGAAGTGCTGATCACCCTTGGATGGTTGGGGCTTTTTGCCTTCTGTGTATGTACTTTTTTGCAAAGATACCCGGTCCTGGTGATTTCCGACCCTATGCTGGCCCCAGCCCTCGAACCGGAGGAGCAGAAACCTCACCTGGCGTGAGGTCTTACGCGAGCGGGAGCCCCCTGGATATTGTTCCCTACAATTTTCGACCGAGAGAAAATGGCTGAAGGCACAAAGGCGACGCGAAAAGAAGCTATATGGTGGTCGGGGTGGTTTTGGGCAGCCGTTCTACTTTTGCTGACCCTTGTCTACCTTTTTTACCTTTTCCCGGTACAGGACATCGGGCCGGTCCAGCCTATCTATTTCAGCCACCGGATTCATGCCGGAGTCAAACAGATCAATTGCCGTTTCTGCCACCCTTTCGTGGACCGTGGGGAGCATGCGGGACTGCCGGAAGTCGAGAAGTGCTTTTTTTGCCATAAGTACGTAATCCCGACGCACCCGCAGATTCTGAAGGAAGAGCAATATCTGAACCAAAAGGTTCCTGTGCCCTGGGTCCGCATATTCTTCGTTCCGGATTTCGTGAAATTCAGGCATCGCCCGCACATGGTGGCTCAGATCGACTGCCTGAGGTGTCATGGGGATGTCCCATCTATGGACCGCCTGCGCAAAGTGGAATTCCAAATGCAGTTCTGCATCACCTGTCACCAGGAAAAAAAGGCGCAGCTCGACTGCTATCTCGGTTGTCATCATTAAGGCAAGTTTTTGATTCGATGAGGTGAAGCAGTGCAGCTTCTAAAGGTTGAAGAAAACGGGACCGCAAAGCTTTTTCTCCTGAGTTCGGCCCTCTGGTTTGCGCTGGGCGCCCTGGAGGGCATAACATGCGCCACCCAGCTGGTGATCCCCGACCTGTACGGAGGTATTGCCGGGCTGGTTTTCAGCCGGGTTCGCCCGATGCACACCACCACCATGATCTTCGGTTTCGTCGGGACGGGCCTCCTGGGAAGCGCCCACTACATAATGGCGTCGGTGCTGCGGACATCGCTGTGGAGCGAAAGGCTGGGGAAAATTTCCCTGTGGGTTTGGAACCTGTCCATTCTTACGGGCATTGTGGCCCTCGACTTGGGGCACTCGCAGGGCAGGGAGTACGCCGAATGGATTTGGCCGGCCAACGTAGGGATTTTACTGGCGTTTGCGCTTATGTTCTTAAACATGGTGCAGACGGCGGCCCAGCGGCAGGAAAAGGTAATGTATGTCTCGACCTGGTATATATTTGCGGCCCTCGTATATACTTGGTTTATCTATTTCTTCGGACACGCAGTCTTTAACATGAAAGGTGCGATAACGGGTCTGCCCGACGCCATTCTGGCGTGGTTTTACGGGCACGGTATCGTGGGGCTGTTCTTAACCCCCCTGGCTATCGCCATAGCCTACTACGTCGTCCCGAGGGTCGCCCGCAGTCCACTCTACAGCCACACCCTGTCGCTTGTCGGATTTTGGACCATCCTGGTCCTATATACTCACATCGGGACACATCACATACTTCAGACCCCTGTGCCGGTCTGGCTGAAGACCCTGGCCGTATCCGGAAGCCTCGCCATGATCATCCCCGTCTTTACCGTACTGGTGAACCTGTGGCTTACGATGCGAGGCAGGCTGGGGCTTTTCCACGCAGATATCGGCGGAAAATACGTAATGGCCGGCCTGGTCTGGTATATCCTCACCTGCACCCAGGGATCGATCCAGGCACTGCCTGTCGTGCAAAAAGTAACCCACTTGAATAACTGGGTTATCGCACATTCACACATGGGGGTTTTTGGTTTCTCCGGGATGATCGCGCTGGGGGGGCTATATTACCTGCTACCCAGGATTACGGGGAAACCGCTTTATAGCGGCCGGCTTGCAGACGTTCAGTACTGGCTGCTCATTTTCGGCATGACCGGGTTTTTCATGGTGCTGACAGCCGGGGGGCTCATCCAGGGGAACGCCTGGCTGAACGGAACGACCGTCTACCGCACTCTGCCGATGATTCATATTTATTTCATACTCCGTGCGGCCATAGGGATGCTAATCGTCGGCGCGGCGTTTATTGGCCTCTATAACGTGATAAGGACCATCCGGGGCGAGCAGGCCCAGGGCGAGCAAATATTCGGAGAAGTATTTCAGGGAGAACCGCAATGAGGATGACCCCGGCCGTACTAGTCCTGGGGGGGCTGCTCATTTTCGCCCCGATACTCTTCATTTTTATCATCCTGCCCTGGTTGACGATGACCGAGCAGGGGTCGGACATCTTCAGGCCGCGTACCGAACTCGAGGACGAAGGGCGCTTGATTTATGTAAACAATGGGTGCACCTACTGCCATACGCAGTTCATTCGCAACTTCGATTGGGACATCGGCTCCGAAAGGATAGCTCAAGCCGGAGACTACATTGCAGACTCGCCCCACCTTGTAGGGACCGAGCGCACCGGCCCGGACCTTTCCGAGGAGGGCGGAGAGCATCCCGACGACTGGCACCTTGCCCATTTCGCCAACCCCAGGTTCACCCGGCCCGAGTCGCTTATGCCTTCCTGGGAGTTTCTTGGCCCGGAGAAAATTAAGGCCCTCATAGCCTACAAACAAAGCCTAGGATTCAAACTGGCCGACGCAAGAATGGACAGGCAAAAATACTGGAAAGTCGAATCGATAGCGGCTTTCGACTCCGGTCCCGAAAAAAACGTCGAGTGGCTCCATGCTCATGTGCCTGACGGTTGGAAGACTCTGCCCAACCCGTACCAGACCTCCGCCGCCGGTATCGCCCGCGGGCATCGGATATACCAGAGCTTTTGCATCGGTTGCCACGGTCCCGTGGGAGACGGCATGGGCCCCGCCCAGCCTTATCTTTACCCTCCGCCGCTCAATTTTACGATACTCAAGGACAGGGGAATCACCGGCGGAATACTTTACTACCAGATTATGAACGGAATCACTGGTACGGCGATGCCGTACTTCAAAAAAGACCTCCAGTCGGAAAAAATTTGGGACGTGGGCAACTACGTGGCCGTGACGTTTATCGGGCAAACCGACGCCAATGCTGAGCCGAGGGGAATCGACGCAGCCTACGAACCGGTGGTGAAGGAAAAATGATCATTTACTCCGTATGGCTTTTTCTGGTCGTAATCAGTGTGAGCGTGAGTCTTGCGGCATTTATCTGGGGGCTCCGCACGGGGCAGTTTTCAAACCAGGAGCGCGCGAGATATCTGCCGCTCGGGAAAGACCTGCTATCGCAGCCGGTTCCGGAGGTCAGCGGCGCAAAGCGCAGAGCGCACACGGCCGCCCTGTTCATGATAGCAGCAGTAGCCTTTACCGCTTTCGGGGCGGCATTGACGCTCGCCCTATATCACCGTTGAATGGATGCTGATATGCGATTCTTTGTCTGGGTCGATTTCGAGTATGAAATGATGGCGCTCTTTCTGGGCGCAATATCTCTTATTATGGTCTACATCGCCTGGGCGAGTTACCCGAGAAGACGCATCGCGAGAACCGAGGAAGAACTAGAGGAAAGAAGGGGGCACGAGCGCCAAACCGGACACCATCGGGAGACAAACCCGATAGCTCCCTTTCTCATCTACACTTACTTTCTTATAGCCGCGTGGTCTATCTCCTACTTGATTTACGTATGGGCCAACGGCAGCAGGTTCTAAGAGCGCAGGAGTATCGTGATATGACCTCGGAAGAAGAATTCAGCTTCATCAAGACCTGGTCGATCATTACCGCGATAGCAGCAGGGTTTCTCGCATGGGGTTTGCTGATCTATTTTGTGATCGGGGACAAAGGGCCGCCCGGATGGGATTTCAGTGTCATCCCCGACATCCCGGGCCAATCGACATATTCCACCTATAATCCCGAAAGACCCAACGGCCTCGCTCCTGGAATCGAGCCGGCCAAGGTTGAGCCCCAACACGTCATGGGCCCCGTATCGGAGATACAGAAGATGGAGGCGCCGAGATGAACGCGGTCCGAAGCACATGCAGTTACTCGCTTATGCACGCAGTGCTCGTCTTGCTGCTCGTCTTTGCGTCCCTGACGCTGTCCGGCTGCTATTACTCCGAAATGCGGGACGACGAGGCGGTACAAGCCTATAACCAGGAATTCCCGCAAATGCAAAAAAAGACCATTCCCGTCCAGGGCGGCATATGGATAGAGCGGGAAGCAAACCCTGCGGAGCTTAAAAATCCCCTGGCCCCGAACCCCGAAATAGTTGCCTGGGGGGCGGAGAGGTATCGTTTCTACTGTGTCCAGTGTCACGGTCCCAAGCTGGACGGCAATGGGACTGTCGGACAGAGTTTCGCCCCTCTCCCTGCAAACCTGGAGAGTTCCCAGGTGCAGGAACAGACCGACGGTGAGATCTTATACAAGATACGCTTCGGCTTCAACAGGCACCCCCCCCTCTATGCCACTGTGACAGACGATGAAACCTGGGCCATAGTGGATTATATGAGGAGTAACAGGTAGGGCGGTTCTTAGTTATTAGTTGTTGGTTTTTAATCTCTCGCCAAAACACCGCGTGGGGAGGCTGACATGAGCATCTGCCCGGATTCCCCCGCGGCGCAAACCTGGTCCCTCGCGTAACGCCTCGTTGGTTAAATTAAACGACTAGGCAATACGACTACCCTCCGAGTTGTCTGTATTAGCCTTCCTGAGTCGATGGAACATGCTGTGCGCGGCAGACTGGATCTCGTGCTCAAGGGCTCCCGTCGCCATGTCGCAGCGAGCTGTCAGGGCTGCCTCCAAAGTCGGCAGCAGCGGCCGAGCATGCCGGTCATAGCCCTGGGCATGCAGCGCAGCAATCAGCACCTCCGCCTGGCGGGTGTTCGCCAGTCCAGTTCATGATGTCGATTATACGAATGCGCTTCGCGACTCGTACAATCGCCTATTTCATATGTTGAAATCTCGCAAAATTCACCTGTTGGCTAGCATGGGGTTTGTTGCGTACAGTGCAAGAAATTTGATCGATCATCAGGCGGCTTATAAATGTAGGGGCCAGAGTCGTCTAGCATGCCAGAAGATGGTATGTTCACGTTGCGTCAGCTTTCCCTCTCGCACTCTACTATCGCATCCTGTTTGCTTGAGGCCCGCCGGCACTGCTGACGGGGGAACGAGACAATCAACCGCGAGGGGGGGGCCTCAAATAGCAAAAGGCAGTCTCATTGAGGTATAATTTCCATGTCCCACTCCGAAGTCGTATGGTTTTCCAGGGTAAAGGGGCACAACGGCACTTTTTTCGTAATGGTTCACCATGGGGAAACTGCTGAGGGAAAGGGTACTTGCTTCGTGCTCTTCTTATTCCTGAA
Source organism: uncultured delta proteobacterium (assembly GCA_963826655.1). GTDB lineage: Bacteria > Desulfobacterota > Syntrophobacteria > Syntrophobacterales > Syntrophobacteraceae > SbD1. Next base: position 77,778 of record CAWGZP010000125.1, on the reverse strand, counting down.
CCGGTTCCGGTTCGTGCCCCGGCAATTGAGGCTTTTTCCCTTCTTACCACTGTTCTTTTGGTCCCTTTTCTTCGGGCTCTTCGTGACTCCTTCGTGCTCTTCGTGTCGATAAGGCACGCCATAACCGCGAAGAACACGAAGAATGAGAAGGTTCGGATTGCAGTGTGCTACGTTTAAGTCTCTGTGGTGAACTCTTACCTTTTTTCGGGCAAGACCCGACGCCAACATACAGTTTGCATGCATAGCGCAGAAGGTTGGTGCATTATTCCAGTTGAATCTGGAGGAATTTCCGGGTATTTGGAAAGGTCATGGGAAAAGATGAAAAAGCCGGTTCACTAATTCTTGCTCTCTTTGCAATGTTTTTATTGCTGTTGTCCGCGGTTTCCTGCGCACCGATGTTGGCCGGTCAAGCAGCCTGTGAAGGTGCGAACCTTGTAGTGGGAGTGGCCGCGGTTTCCACCGCATCGACCAAAGACCTTGATAAAAATTTGAAAAGCTCGGTGATAGCTTTTAATGAAGCTTTCAGATCTGAGGATTACACGCGGGCGTCTGTTTTTGTCAGTCCGGACAAAAAAGAAAAATTCTGGTCAGCCGCGGACAGGTTCGAAGGAAAAATCCGGTTCGCGGAATATGAGTTAAGGGACATGCAACTTGATGAAAAGAAAAATCACGCTACGGTAATTCTGAATTTTGAATTCTGGCGAACAGAATCCCCGAGCGTTAAGACGGTTTCTCTTACGCAAAAATGGCAATATTCTGAAAAAGACAAAACGTGGAGAGTTAGCGATAGCGGATTTGAAGCGTTTCCTTCAAGCAGCGATTAATCCCATTGTGCAAGACTATCTTTGTGCTCAAAAAACGAATTCCCCGTAACCTCTAGCAACTTATCCCAGAGGAGTACTTACCAAAAGGCGAGAAATCGTACTCCAAGCCGGTGGAGATGGCAAGGAAGGCGCACCGCCACAGGTTTTGCGATGCTTTATCCAATTCAAGTGCACTTCAACCGGGCGTAACCGGTCAATCATAATTGCATCAGGTTGGAGCACATTTGGACTTCATCTGACGACCCGAAGGGAGACATTGCTCGCATTGCTGAGCAGGGACATTTCCGATGGACAGAGTTTCGATGTTCAAATCGAGCTACAAAGCAGGAAATTTGTCAATCGTTGACAATCTTAGCCGAAATCTTTAACTAAGGTCACAAGACAAAAAAAGGCCGTCAAGCCGATGAACGTCAATTTAACTCCCCGGCTCGCAGACCGGATCGAAAAGAAAGGTGGCCTCCGGCCTCTATAATTCGGCGAGCGAGGTTATGCGAGATGCTCTCCACCTTATGGAGGAACAAGACCGGCTTCGTGCCGTTAAACTCGATTAGCTGCGGCAAGATACTCGCGAAGGCCCGGTGAATAAAACGCCGAAACACGTGTCCGAGGTCCCCCCCCATGGAGGATGAGGAACTGGATCGCTTCCGGGAAACGCATGACCCCGAGGACTTTGAGGGCTGGACGGAGGGTGGGCTCATGTTCACCTGCCCGGCCAAACGGCCGATTCAATTGCGACTTGACCCGAGACGCCCATGAAACAATCTACGGGATGTGACTGTTGTACATGCGCCCCAAACAGCCGCGTGGAAGATACCAGCCACGCTCGAAGACTCGAATACCTAACGATTGGCTGGAACCTTATCGAGGGGGCGTTACTCTTGGAGCTGGAATTATTGCCGGAAGTATTGCACTCGTCGGATTTGGTGCTGACTCCCTGATTGAAATCATGTTGTCCGTGGTTCTTTTGTGGCGTTTGTTGTCCCTTCATCTTTAGATTAGACTTTTGCTCCACTCCTGTTATGGTTCTAAGTGATATGTTCGAGATATTTGCTTCTTTTATCGTGGGGCTTACGGGCAGTCTTCATTGCCTGGGGATGTGCGGGCCGCTCGTTATTGCATGGTCTCTGCGCTACAGGAGTGCCTCTGCCGCCGGATTGGGGAACGCTGGAATTTCCCTTTTCTCCGGAGCGTTCCTGCACCACCTCGCGTTCCATGCCGGGCGGATTGCCACGTATAGCGCCCTTGGCGCCCTTGTCGCCGGTATTTTCAGTTCGTTTGAAGTACACAGATTCTCGATGCAATACAGGGCGGGATTCGCCATAGCGTCCGGAATCGTCCTTATCGGCATGGGCCTGGTATTTTTTGGCGCCTTGCCCCTGCCTCTTTTCCTCACCCGGCTGCTATCGTCTCAGGCATCGGTTTTTGGCAGGAAACTGGCGCAGCTTACGACCTCGGTCAATCCCGGTTCAAAAATAGGCCTGGGCCTTCTCGTGGGCCTTCTTCCCTGCGGTCTCACATGGGCGATGCTGGTTGCGGCGGCAAGCACGCTCAGCCCCGTGCGGGGGCTTGCCGTTATGGCATCTTTCGGGTTGGGGACAATTCCGGCGCTGCTCGCGGCGGGAATGTCGGCCTCGCTGGTGTCCGTGCGCACACGACTCTTCGGCGAGCGGGCGGCTGCCATCTTCATTGTGATAATGGGCGCATCGATGGCTATAAGAGGACTGGGGGTTATTCTCGGATTCTGGGACCATTGCTGCCCCATGGAGCTTCTGTCCGGAAGCGGCCTTCTCAAATGAGGACACGGGTAGGCCCCGGCGTATTGACGAGATAGTGCATGAAATACGCAACGTCAGGGCAGCGAGGAAACACAATCCCCGCTTCAGCAGTAATACAACCCCTGATAAAGCAGTCGTGGAATCGGGATTCCCACCACCGAGGACTCATTCTCTCCCGAAGTCATCTGCGCTCATCTGTGACATCTGCGGATAAATTGCCCGAATCACCTTGAGGCTGTCTGCCATAAATCAATCGCGCCGGTTAAACTCATTCATAGCATCGGACAAGCATGTGGCGAGGATGGCGAGGGCCGCCTTTTCAGCCTGGGCCAACATTTTGTCGAATTCCTCCCGGTCCTCCGGGTAGGGGGGCTGGAGAACAAAGGTCTCGATCGGCTCGCCGAATTTCGGACGGCCGATCCCTATCTTGAGCCGAGGGAAATCCGGGCTGCCGACGTGATCGATTATGGACTGAACGCCTTTGTGTCCGCCAGAGCCCCCTCTTTGAGCGATGCGGATCCGGGCAAACGTAAGGTCCAGGTCGTCGTGGATCACGAGCATCTGATTGGCGGGGATTCCGAAATATTTGACGATCTCGCCTACCGCTTCGCCGCTCCTGTTCATGAATGTGAGCGGTTTTGCGAAAAGCAGCTTTCGCCCCTCAACTGTTGCGAACCCCCACGAGGCCTTGAACCTGCGCTGTACCATGGCCGGCGAATAGCGCGCAATCAGCCGGTCGATGACATCGAAGCCCACGTTGTGGCGAGTGCGCTCGTATTCCTTTCCCGGATTGCCAAGGCCGATGAGGGCGAGGATTCGCGCTTCTTTCAGGCAGATATCAGCCATGAGAACCGAGCCGTTTCAGATAACGTGAAAGCGCTATTTGGTTGGGGTTGGCGGCGCCGCCGGGGTTTCCTCCGCCGATGGGGCCGCTGCCTCCGGGGCCATCACGCTCACGACTCCAACGCTTGCGGACTCGTCGAATTCATAGGAGGATTCCGCTACAAGGTCACCAACGTGGAGCATCTCTCCCAAATCGAGTTTGCTCACATCGATCCGGATACTCTCAGGGATTCTGGTTTGGCAGGCAGCGGACGGCCAGAGTTCGTTGAATCAGGTTCACCTCTCCACCCTTCAGAACCCCTATGGGGTCGCCAAAAAGCTCGACAACCACTTCCACGGTGATTGTCTGATCGAGGGGCACTTCGTAGAAATCGACGTGCACGAAACGTCTTCGGTAAGGGTGCGTCTGGATTTCACGAATCAGTACCTGCGTTGTCCGGTCACCCTCTATGTGCAAATTGAGCAGCTTGCTCTCGCCGCCTGTCTCTCTGAGAAGCTTTTCCAGGTTCACAGCCGAAACAGAAAGCGAGGTCGACTTGGTTTTGGGTCCGTAAAGCACCGCGGGGACCTGCATATCTCGGCGCACGCTTCGCGATGCGCCCTTTCCGGTTCTGTCTCTTGTTACTGCATTAAGTTCCAGACTCATTTGTCCGTACCTCCTTATTTATCCGTCCCCGGCCCTGCATCATTCGAGGTGCAGGAGCCGGGGGTCCGGGAAAGTCAAAGTTCATTGAACATCGGGCTCAGAGGCTCCTCAAAATGCACCCGCTTGATAACTTCGGCCAACATTGAGGCAATGCTCACAGTTTGGATCTTTTCGCATGCTCTTGCCTTATCCGACAGGGGAATCGTATCGGTCACCATCAGCCTCCGGATAGGAGAGGATTCTATGCTTTCCACAGCGACGCCCGAAGAGCACCGGATGCACGACGCAGCAGTCGATTGTTTCGGCCCCGGCAAGCATAGCCGCCCTCGCCGTGCGCAAAATTTTGCTCGCTGTATCGACCAGGTCGTCTAAAATTATGACCTTTCTTCCTTTGACGTTTCCAACGATCCGCGGGTGATGGCCGTTTTCTTCACGATAGTCCATCAGGGCCAGGTCCAGCTTGAGCCGGGCCGCGAACAGCCTCGCGCGCTCGGCCCCTCCGGCATCGGGTGTTATTACTATCTCGTCTCCCCGTATCTCTGCTTTTAGTGCGTCGCTCAAAGCGATCGTGCCAAACATATGGTCCACCGGAATATCGAAGAAGCCCTCGATCTGGTCGGCGTGAAGGTCGATCGTAATCAAGCGATCCGCCCCGGCGACGCTCAAAAGATCGGCCACCATCCTGGCCGCAAGCGGGACCCTGGGCTTTTCTTTCTGGTCCTGCCTGCCGTAACCGTAATAGGGGACTACTACGTTAATCCGCCGGGCGGATGCCCTTTTTAGCGCATCCATGATCACCAGCAACTCCATCAAATTCTCATTGACGGGCGGACAGGTGGATTGGATCACATACGTGTCCTTGCCCCGGACGTTCTCACCTATTTCAACCCACACTTCTCCGTCGCTGAAGCGGGTGATGACAGCCCGGCCCGGGGATATTCCCAACCGGGAACAGACTTTTTCGGCAAGGGCAGGGTTGGAGTTTCCCGAAAAAAGGGTGAGACGGCTCCACATGATCGCAATTTGCCCGCTTTGAAGCTAAATTGGGTTAGTTCTCGTCAGAGAAACAAAAGCCTGGTCAGAAAAGGCCGCCCACGAGGGCTGGATTACGGTGACGCTCGAATGGAACAGGCCGAAACCCCGGGAAAAATGGCTGGGGCGGGAGGATTCGAACCTCCGAGTGCGGGTGCCAAAGACCCGTGCCTTACCGCTTGGCGACGCCCCAACGCAAAACCTCAACCTTGCCTCGATCACGACATGGGACAATCGGACAAAGGCCTCCCCTTTTCAGATGCATATCCAGGTACAATCACCTCAGCGCGATTAACCCAGCATTGTGGCCACTCCCTTTTCGCAATGATTTCAGCAGCGGCCGCGGCTTGCAGGGAGCTGAAAATTCCAAACACAGTCGGTCCGCTTCCGCTCATGGAGGCCGCCAGGGCGCCCTGAGCGAGCAGCCATTGCTTAAGGTCGGCTATCACCGGGTACCGAGGAATGGTAACCGATTCAAGGTCGTTTTCAACGAACTCCCGGATTTGCCGGGGATGCGCGCTCAAACTTCTTAGCTTAATTTTAGAGGTCCCCTTTGTCAATTTTAAATTTTGATATACCCAGCCGGTTGGCACGATAAGTGGCGGTTTTATCAAGAGCAGGGGATAATTGGGCACTCCTTCGGCAAATTGGAGCTTCTCACCTACCCCGGTCGCAAGGGCGGGTTTTGCGTGAAGGAAGAAGGGTACATCCGCGCCCAGTCTAAGAGCCAGCCTTTCCAGTTCCCCAGGAGGAACCGCGTTTTCAAAAAATGAATTAAGCGCGGTAAGGACGCCACCTGCGTCGGAACTGCCGCCACCGAGGCCGGCCGCCGAAGGAATATGTTTTTCCAGATTGATGTGGATCCCGGCCTTTTTCCCGCTGCTTTCAAGATATAGCCTGGCGGCGCGCCAGGCAAGGTTCCTGTCGTCTGACGGTATTTCCGGCCGGTCACAGTCGATCGATATCGTCCCATCGCCGGGCCGAACGTCAAGCTGCATAGTGTCGAAGACCGAAACAGGCAGCATCAGGCTCGATATATCGTGATAGCCGTCTTCTCTTTTTCGGATCACTTCGAGCCACAGGTTTATCTTTGCGGGAACGCTGGTTTTCAGAATCAAACCGGACCGCCCTTTCCTATTTGCCCGATTTCTGGATATAGCGCATCCGGAGATCATAGAGCACGGCCTTAAGAAGCCTGTCCTCGTCCTGGTCGAGATTGCCCTTCGTTTTTTCCATGAGCATGCCCAGGGTGTCGATGATCTGCTTTGCCATGGGCAAATCGATGCTCGACTGGTTGGTGTCCGGCTCGGGAATTTCTCCCAGGTGCACCAGGGCCGACGAACTGAGGGAGAAAATGAAGGTGGCCAGAGTCACTTCCGGAAACGGGCCCCTTGCCTGTTCCTGCTTGCCGGGCGCCTCCTCGGCGGGGGCGCTCTTTGGTTCTCCGGCTGAGGGGGCCGCTTCCGCCTTCGTTTGCTCCTTCTTTTCTTCCGCTTCGGCCTCGTCAGTGAACCTGCGACGGTCCTTTACGACAAATCCCTTATCTTCTTCGTTTTCCGCCATGGCGCTTTTTCCTCCTTGAGTTAATCGAGTGGCCTAAAGCTCGATCGCCTGGACAAGGTCCACATTGTCCATCGCAAGCAGTTCTTTGATAACCTGCGCGGGCACGGGAGTCTCCGTGCGCAGAAAGATAATGTTTTGTCCGCGATCCAGCACCTGTCCGACATTCATAAGTGAAATATTCACGTCGTGCCGTCCGAGGCATGTCCCGATCGCGCCAATGGTGCCGGGCGTATCGATATTGTGGATGAGGAGCAGATGCCCTTCCAGGGGCGCTTCGAGACGAAAGTCGTTTATCCGGACCATGCGCGGTTCTTTTTTGCCAATAATGGTCCCCGCAACGAGGTTCTCCCCCAGCGTAGTTTTCACATGAATGCTGATCAGGTTGGTAAAATCCTCGGCCTCGCTTTGGACCGACGTGCTTACCTTGATATTTCTTTCCTTGACGTGAATAGGGACATTTACAAAGTTGACCATATCACCGAGCACCGGGGTGAGCATGCCCTTGAGGATCGAGATGGTAAGGGGTTGGGTTTCCAGGGCCGCGGTATCCCCCACGTATTCTATCGACACCTTCTGTATTGCGCCCCTGGTTATCTGGGTCAGCACACACCCGAGCTTTTCAGCCATGGCCAGGTGGGGACGCAGTTTGGCAAGCACAGCGCCGTCGATATTGGGAGCGTTTACCGCGTTTCGGATTGTCCCGCGGGTCAAAAAATCGGCTATCTGGTCGGCAACGGCTATGGCGACGTTTTCCTGGGCTTCCTCGGTCGAGGCACCGAGGTGGGGCGTGGCTATCACCTGATCGAGGCTGAGCAGAAGATTACCCGTCGGGGGTTCTTCGGCAAAGACGTCGAGCGCGGCCCCGGCTACGATACCCTGCTTAATGGCATCGTAGAGGTCCTTTTCGTTCACGATTCCACCACGCGCACAGTTTATGACGAAAACACCGGGTTTTACTTTGCTGAACGCATCGGCATTGAGCAGGTTCCTTGTCTCCGCGGTCATCGGGGTATGAACGGTAATGTAGTCGGCCCTCGCCAGGAGTTCATCAAACGTTACGCCCTCGATACCAAGAGTGTCGATCACCTCCGGATTGATGTAAGGGTCGTAGCCAATGACATTGATCTTGAGCCCCTGGGCACGTTCGGCCACGACACGCCCGATACGGCCAACCCCGATTACTCCGAGCACCTTGTTGAAGACTTCCTTTCCCTCGAAACGCTTTTTTTCCCAGCGGCCGTTTTTTAGAGAACTCACGGCCTGCGGAATGTTGCGGGTCAGGGCGAGCATCATGGCTATCGTGTGTTCAGCCGTCGTAATGACGTTGCCTCCCGGAGTATTCATTACCACGATGCCGCGCTTGCTGGCTGCTTCGATATCGACGTTGTCGAGACCTATTCCGGCACGGCCTATTACTTTCAGGTTATGGGCATTGTCCAACACCTCGGCCGTTACTTTGGTGCCGCTCCGGATAACGAGAGCATCGAAATCCTTTATGGCGCGCCTGAACTCTTCTTCCGTGAGCTTTGTATTCACTTCGACTTCGAAGCCGGAAACTTTCGTGAGCTTTTCGATCCCCGACTCGGAGAGATTGTCGCTTACAAGAATCTTCATGAATTCCTCCTGAAACATATTGCCCGGAACGGTCCGGAAAAAAAACCAGACCCCTGAAACACGCGGGCCATGGGATGAATTAACCAGCAATAGCGGGAATTGGGAGACCGGATGCAGCCCTTGCGGCGATTTACATTATGAACAACCCATTTCAAAAGAATCCGCTTTCACCATTTACGTCGAAAATAAAGCTAGCATTATCGGCCCCTTGGCGTCAAGAATCAAAGAGGGCCGAGATAGCCGCATGGCTCCGGCCCGATTTTCCGGGCCCGGAGCCATGCGGCTAAGATCATTGATGTTTTTGAACGGCTTGCATTTGCATGGCCGATTTTTTCAATTCTTCGTCTATGAGGCCCTTGAATTTATCAAACGATTGGGCGCCGGCTGACATGACCCCGTTGATCAGAAACGAGGGCGTCCTGTCCACCCCTGTTCCAACGGCGTCCTCGATATTTTTTTCCACCGTGGCCTTGTAGGTTGAATCTTCGAGGCAGCGGCTGAACTTCTCCCGTGACATTCCGAGTTGGACGGCAATATCCACCAGGTTGGCCGGCGCGAGGTCCGGCGCGGTAAACAGCCGTTCCCGGTACTCCTGGTATTTGCCCTCGTCCTGTGCACAGTGAGAAGCCTCCGCAGCCTTGAAAGCATCTTTGTGGCGTCTCAGCGGATCGTCTTTAAAGACCCAGTGCACTTTGTCCCCGTAAGCCGCCATGACCTGCTTTATTACCATGTGGGTCGCGCGGCAGGCCGGGCATTCGTAATCGGAAAATTCGATTATGGTTACCGGAGCTTCGGGAGGTCCCAGGGTTGGAGCACCCTTGGTGTCAACTTTTACGACGGGCAGATGGGGTACGGGCAAAAGGATCTGGACGCCGTATTTGGGCTCGAGCGAATGAGCGTACTCCCTTATGACCTGTGATCTCTTTTGCTGCTCCAGAAAAGACCTCAGGCGTTGTTTGAGCTCGTCCAGGCTTCCCCTGAATTCCTGAAACTGCCCCTGATGCTCCTGCATATACTTGTCGATTTCGTCATCTCCGACCTGAAACGATTCCGGAGGGGCTATTTGGTCCGCGAGATTCTCGGGTGTTTTTCCCTGCTGCTTTGCCTCTGTCTCGAAGATCTTCTCAATTATCAGATCGTCCAGTTTATCCTTCTTCATCCGGTAGATGTCTGTTCGCGTCTCCAGAAGTTTCGGACCAAGCAGCACCTCGAGCCGTTCGTTCGTGATGACCTGGTCGCCAATTTTGGCGGCAACGCCTTCTTCATCGCTATGCAGAGCGCTCGCCCCATGTCCTGTGCTTAAAGGAACAACGTGTGAGAGGCTGTTCTCGGAAGGGATCCAGAAGAGGGACCCTACAAGAAAAAGAAGGGCAAGAGTCGCCTCTTGCCAGAAGAGCCGTTTTTTAAAGGCAGCCGCAAACAGCAGGAGCATGACCGCGGCATTAGCCAGGCAAAAGCCGCAGGGCATCTTCAGTTGAATCATGATCCAGATAAGAACCGCCTCTGTTCCGACGGCAGGGGCAACGATCCATGTCACCAGCCCCGCTTCGAACAGGGCCAACACTGCTGCTGTCAAATAAAACAAGGCGCCCAGTAACCACAAAGGCATACCGAGAAAATGAATCTCGGCGGCATCGCTGCATGCACTCGTGCAAACTGATTTCAGGAAAGGAATATCCTCGCGAAATCCGCTCAACAGCGCTACGAGCAACCCGGTAAGAGAAATGGCGAGCAAGAGGACGTTTCTTTTTCGGCGGTCCGGACTTGCGGGCAAGTTCAGGTTTTCGGATTTATCCTTGGTATTTTCAGATGACATAAGCTCACGGTCTCCATAACGTACTGACGACTAAATTATTCTCTTGTAAAAAACCCCTTCTTTTTTGGATCGACTTCCTGGAGCATCTGGTCGATATCTTGAATCTTTGTAGGCGAATCCGTGATAAGGGATTTCGCCTTTTTCAAGTGCGAGATCGCGAGTTCCTTGTCGCCTTTACGGACGTAATAGCGGCCAAGGTGGTAGTGCGCAAGGCCGAGCTTGTCTTCCTGCCCCAGGACTACCCCGAGCTGGTAATCCACATCGGGGAACATGGGGGCAAGCTCCTCTATTTGCATCAAATGGTCGAGGGCCTCATCTTTTTTTCCCATATCCATCAATACCAATGCCAGCCTGTAATGGGCAATCAAGGCCGAAGGGTCGAGTATCAGCGCCGACTCCAAAGTACTTTGCGCCTCCTGAAGCTTACCCGCCTGGTGATAAGCCCTGCCCAGCGTGCTCAAGACAAACGGACTGGACGGCATCAGGGCAGCGGCCCGCCGAAGCACTTCCACGGATTCCGACCACCTGTTCTGCCTCATGTAAAGACGCCCCAACCCGAACACGGAAACCTTGTCGCCTTCTTTTACGCCCGTCTCGAAACGTTGAAGGGCCTTTTCCTCGTCGGTGTAGTCCGCTATAAGCGTGGCCTGCATTACCTGGAAATCCCCTATCGGGGGTTCGATCTTCTTTCGCGATGATGAAGCCTTCTGCTTTTTGACCATCTCAGTCAGATACTGGACTCGCTCCCCAACGGCCGGGTGTGTCATCAGATAGCTTGGCACCTTGGAAGTTGCAAGCCACGTGAACTCTTGGAGCTTATGCATGATTGAGGGCATAGCCGCCGGATCGTAGCCCGAGGCGCAAAGGAACCTGAACCCGAACTGATCGGCTTCCATTTCATGTTCGCGGCTGTATTGCAGGGCCGCCGTCTCGGAAGCGGCCATGCCTCCGGCTGCCAGTCCGGGGGCGCCAAGGAGGACCCCCGCGACCATTCCGGCCAGCATCGCAACGCTCAGGATCTTTGCTTCGTCTATCGAGCGCTGAAGGTGCCGGGCCTGTATGTGCGCCAATTCGTGTGAGAAGATGCTCGCCAGTTCGTCTTCGGAGGACATCATTTCGATGAGTCCCCTGTAAATGAATATATTGCCCCCCGGGACTGCGAAAGCATTCGGAATCGATTCATCGACCACGAAGAACTGGAATTGGTAGGTGGTTATGCCAACCCCCTTGGCGACACGGTTGCCGACGTTTCTGACATAAGTCAGCACTTCACCGTCTTCGACGAGGGGCATCGATTTGCGGATCAACCCCACGACTTTTTTGCCCAGGTCATTTTCTTCGCTGAGGGTAACTGCGCTCGCCTTGCCGGGCGGCAACCCGATCACCAGGGCAAATACGATCAGGACCAGGGCGGTCAGTCCCCTTCTCATCTTCCTGCCGGAAAACGCTGAAAACATCATTGGCGTGTCAGCCTTTGTCAGTCCGTTTGCGTTGTTGACAGGTCAGAGCCCTGCTCCAATTCTACTCTTGAAGCGTCCGACCAGAGACTTTCCAGGTCGTAAAAAAGGCGAACAGGTTCATAGAAAACATGAACTATTACATCTCCGTAATCCAGAAGCACCCAGTGGCCTTCACGTTTTCCCTCGATCCCGATTGGCCTTAGCCCCTTATCTTTGAGGCCGTTTTCGAGGTTATCTGCGATCCCCTGGACCTGCCGCCCCGATTTGCCGCTGCATATGATAAAATAGTCGGCAAAGGAAGAAAAGCGGGATACATCCAGCAGAACCAGGTTGAGAGCCTGGAAATGCAACGCCTCCCTGGCGCACAGGATGGCCTTTTCTTTAGTGCTTATCTTTATTCCAGGGTTTTTGCCCCTGGGTTCAACTCCGGCCGAGGTCCCGGGATTTGGCATCGTTATTCCCCGCACATTGGGTTGGGGCAGGTAATTTGCCCTTTCGGTACAATTCATTTTCCACAATATAACTCAATACATTATCCGGAACCAGATATCGCATGGAGAGCCCTTCGGCGGCAAGCTCCCTGATCCGAGTCGAAGAGATATCGATGCGCGTATTCCGGAGGTTGTAAACCGAGAGGAGGGACGGATGCCGGATTTCCCGGTTCTCAGGAATGATCTTATATTCACCGGAGACCTTCCCGGACACAAATCCCAATATTTCTTCCTCTTCGCACTCGGGCCGGCAGAGTACGACAAGGGCGGCCAGCCCGAAGATATCCTTGAATCGGCGCCAGGTGTCGATCTCGAAAAAAGCGTCGCCTCCTACCAGGAAAAAAAACTCTGCCCCGGGAATTTCCTTATGCAACCGTTCGAGCGAATTCACCGTAAACGATTTGCCGGGCATTCGCCGTTCGAGGTCCGAAAGCCGAAAGCGCGGGTTGTTGCCGACGGCAAGCTGGAGCATCTGCCAGCGGTCCCGAAATGAGGCAATCGCGCCGCCCGGCTTATGGGGCGGATCGGCGGCCGGCATGAAAAGCATCTCGTCGAGCCCTAAGATATCCAGGGCTTCCTGCGCCGATCTCAAGTGGCCAAGATGAACCGGATCGAAAGTCCCGCCAAAAACGCCAAGCCGCAATGGCATTCTACCCTGCTCCATACAAATATCGAGCTGCTGACGGTTGGCCGTCAGCCTGATCTGATTTCTTTTTATCTTCAGCCGCGCAATTGACCGTTGCCGAAGGCAATGAACTTGGTTGTCGTGAGTTCCTCTACGCCCATGGCGCCGAAAGCGTGGAGCCGTGAGGTGGAGATGCCGATCTCGGCGCCCAAACCAAGCTGAAAACCATCGTTAAAACGCGTCGAAGCGTTGACCAGGACAAGCGAAGACTGCACTTGACGAACGAAACGATGCGCTCGCTCGAAGTTGGTGGTGACAATGGCTTCGGTGTGTTGAGAGCCATATTGCGTGATATGGCGCACGGCTTCGTCCATGTCGGGTACTATACGCACCGCCAGGATGAGATCGAGATACTCCGCGTACCAGTCCTCCTCGGTTGCCGGTGCGCAACCGGGTACGAGCGCCTTTGTCTTTTCGCAGCCACGCAACTCGACGCCGGCACTCTCGAACGCTTCGGCCATCGCGGGCAGGAACCTGGCCGCAATCGCCTCGTGTACCAGCAATGTCTCCATTGCGTTACAGACGCCCGGCCTCTGCACTTTGGCGTTCAGGCATATATCTCGGGCCATCTCCAGGTCCGCCTCGGAATCCACGTAAACATGGCAGACCCCCTTGTAATGTTTCAGTACCGGCATCCTGGCATTTTCGGTTACAAAGCGGATGAGGTCCTCTCCCCCGCGAGGGATCATGACGTCCACATATTGCTCGAGGCCGAGCAGATCCAGCACGGCCTGCCGGTCGGTGGTCGGGACGAACTGAATAGCGTCTTCGGGCAACCCGGCCTGCTTCAGCGCTTCTCTTAAAATCCCGGCAAGGCAACCGTTCGAGTGGAAAGCCTCTGAGCCGCCGCGGAGCACGACGGCGTTACCGGCCTTGATACACAATGCCGCCGCATCGACCGTAACGTTCGGGCGCGACTCATACACGATGCCGATCACCCCGAGGGGAATGCGCATCTTGCCTACCTGGAGGCCGTTTGGCCTCGTCCACATACGGGTGACCTCGCCAACCGGGTCGGGCAGCATCCAGACCTCTTTAAGGCCGTCGATCATTTCCTTGAGGACTTTTTCGCTTAAAGTGAGCCGGTCGATTTTTGCCTTGCTCAGCCCCTTTTGTTCCGCTGCTTCGACATCCCGGCGATTGGCCTCGTCGATCGACAAACGCCCGAGCTCCAGTGCGGAAGCCATCTTTTCGAGCGCTTCCCGCTTCTGGTTGCTATTTGCCAAAGCCATGAGATGAGCGGCCTGGCGGGCCTTTTTGCCCATCTCCAATATTTGTTCCCGCATGAATGTCTCCCGTTTTGCTCAAGTTTCCCGGAGGCCCTGGGTGGTGAGGACAAAATTATCCCTGTGGATCACGTCATCGGAATGCTTGTGGCCGAGAAGCTTTTCGATTTCCTCGCTGTGCAGGCCCTTTATATTTTCTATCTCGGTCGACTTATAATTGGTGAGCCCTATACCGATCACATTGCCGTTCCTGTCGATGCACCTCACCGGAGCGCCGACGCCGAAATTTCCGCGCACCTGCCTCACCCCTATGGGAAGAAGAGAGCAGCCACGCTCTATGAGAGCCGCTACGGCCCCATCATCCAGGGTCAGCTCCCCGGCGGGTTTGGGCAAATTTGCAAGCCAGACTTTCTTGCCGGAGTAAGCGCGCTCCCTGGGGAGAAACATCGTGCCAAGTTCTTCACCGTCGATAAGCCTCAGGAGGATGTCTCTTTGCCTTCCCGCGGCGATTATCATCGAAATACCCGAAGCCAGGCATTTGCGGGCGGCGTTGACTTTGCTAAGCATCCCGCCCGTACCGACCGATCCCGCGTCGGGTGTTGCGCACGCAAGGATCCTGGCGTCTACGCGGTTGACGACCGGAATCAGCCTGGCGGATGCGTTGAGCCGGGGGTCGCAGTCATAGAGCCCCTCGGTATCCGTGAGGTTTATAACCAGGTCCGCACCCACGAGCCCGGCAATAAGCGCGGAGAGGTGGTCGTTATCTCCGAACTTGATCTCTTCGACGACAACCGTGTCGTTTTCGTTTACAATCGGCAATATTCCCCAGGACAGGAGCGTCTCAAGTGTATTGCGTGCGTTGAGATACCGGCGGCGGTTGGCGAGGTCCTCGCTTGTGAGAAGCACCTGGGCCACAAGCAGGTCGTATTTGTCGAAGGCCTCCCCCCAGGCTTCCATCAGCGCGCCCTTGACCCACGGCGGCCGCGGCCTGCTTGTGAGGAATCGTCCGGGGGCGCTCTGTCATGCCCAACTTTCGCATGCCCGAGGCGACAGCTCCCGAAGACACCACAACGATCTCCATCTTTGGGTTGCGTTGACGCAACTCCGCGATCTGGTCGCTGAGGCGGTGAACCATGACCCGGTCAAGGCCTTTGGCCCCCGTCAGAACAGAGCTGCCCACCTTGATTAGGAGACGCCTCGTCCTGCCGAATACTTCCGCTCGCTCCTGAAAATTTTGCATAAGCTGGATCGGTTCCCCGTTTAAATCCCGGAAAAATTTCAAGCCGCTTGGGCATCGGGCCGGGAAAGCTGATAATCATATTCCAAAAACCACTTTTTGACAATGCGTTCAAAGGAAATGAAGCCGGTGAAATTGAACAGGACCTTGAAGACCTTATATTTTTCGACCCATTTCGCCGCCCGGGGGCTTTGCTTGGAGCGTCCTCAAGTTGGACATAGCGCGAAAGTCCCTCCGTGCAGGCGATTTGGCTGGGAAACGCCAATATGAAAAAATGTCTTCGGCTCCTCCCCCGACTATTCGAACGGCGGGATGCCGGGACATCTACAGGCCCGATGGCGCACCCCGCCTTTTCCCGAGCTATGCATCTGGCGCGCTATGCCCGGCTACAGGTGGTTTGGTAGATATTTAATCATTGAGCGATTTATATATTGTATGGAAAATGAGTATATAAAATACCCTATTGCTACCCCCATAAATCATCCTTGCAAATTAATTGTATTCTGCTATCAGGTTCCCAATCATCAAGGTTGGTTGAAGACAAAAAACATTCGCAAAATCACAAAAACAAAACCCATTGATTGTGAGATGGGGGGCTATGTCTTCGCCTCGCGAAGAAGCTGGCCGGGTGTCTTGAACAAGCCTATGTGATTAGGAATGAACGCCCACAGGTTCCGATTCGTATCAAGGCATGTATGGAAATAACCTATTGCAGAGGCTGATATGAAGAGATACTTATACTCGTTGGTTTGTAGTGTTCTAGTGATCGGCCTAACCATTGCTACTGGATATTCCAACGATATCAGCTATACCTATGACCAACTCAATCGCCTGATTGGAGTAGTGTATTCAGACGGAACGAGAATTGAGTACATATACGATGATGTAGGCAATAGAGTTATCAGAAACGCGACGTCCCCTTCAAGCCCCGAAGCTAACTTTACCGCCAGTCCCGCAAGTGGCCCGGTACCTCTCACGGTAAGCTTTACGGACCAGTCTGTGGGGACTGTCACCTCTTGGTCATGGAGCTTTGGAGACGGAGCGAGCAGCTCAACTCAAAACCCCGACCACACTTACAATAGCGCAGAGACATACACCGCAATTCTAACCGTTTCCAACGGAGTATCCTCATCCTCTCAAAGCAAAACCATAACAGTCAGTCCCGCAATACCCGTGGCTAACTTCACCGCATCCGCCATGAGCGGCACGGCCCCGCTTGCAATTTCATTTGCCGACAGCTCCACCGGCGATATCACGGGCTGGTCCTGGACTTTTGGCGACGGCGGAACAAGCACCAGTCAAAACCCCGGCCACACCTACGCCAACCCGGGGAATTACACTGTGACTCTTACGGTTAGTGGGCCAACCGGGACCTCTGAGCCCGATACTGCTTCCATTAGTGTGGTTCCCCCTCCACCAGTGGCAAATTTCTCGGCTACCCCGACCAGCGGGACCGTCCCGCTGGCAGTTCAGTTCACGGATACTTCTACCGGGCCAGTCACTGGCTGGTCGTGGAATTTCG
This sequence comes from uncultured delta proteobacterium, assembly GCA_963826655.1. Lineage (GTDB taxonomy): Bacteria > Desulfobacterota > Syntrophobacteria > Syntrophobacterales > Syntrophobacteraceae > SbD1. Next base: position 61,044 of record CAWGZP010000125.1, on the reverse strand, counting down.
GAGATGGAACAACGAGCACGAGCCAGAACCCAAACCACACATACTCTGCAGCGGGAACCTATACGGTTAGCATTACCACCACCGGCCCAGGAGGATCGAATACGAATACAATCACAAAGTGCGTTACTGTGAATGCGCCTAATGTCAGCGGAATAGACCAATACACAAAGCTGATGCTGCACTTTAACGGGCCAAACGGGAGCAGGACTTTCACAGACTCGGAGGGCACCCCGAAAACCGTCACCGCCTACGGGAACGCCCAGATAAGCACCGCCTACAGTGAGTTCGGAGGGGCCTCGCTAAAGCTTGACGGCAGCTCGTATCTCTCAGCGCCGCCAAGCTCCGACTGGAATTTCTCGGGGGATTTCACCATCGATTTCTGGTGGTGCCAACCAACAGCAGGGGCTATCGGTCCGATCATATCCGCAGGGTCTGGTTATTCACTCGTCATCCAGAATTACTACGGGACTGTCTATGTGTGGATTTCGTCTAACGGGACGTCCTGGGACATTGCAAACGAGGTCAAGATCGGGACCCCGAGCGGCACAGGATTTGACCATTACGCCCTCGTTAGGGTCGGCAACATTTACAATACCTACCAAAACGGCGTCCTGACCAATTCCTTTGCAAATCCGTTGCCTCCGTACTATGGCGCGTCGAATAGTTTATACATTGGCGCCCATGCCAGCTATGATGCGACAGGCTATCTGGACGAACTCAGGATATCGAATGGAGTCGCAAGATGGCTTTCCAACTTTACTCCGCCAACTTCTGAGTATGGAAATTGATGGCCAACAATGAACTTGATAAGCTTTTCCCATTGTGACTGAACTGGATCGAAAAGCTTCTTTATCGAAAAGAAGGGGATAAAGGATGAAGATCAAGATCGGTTTTGGGAGGTCTGCCTTGGTGCTTGCGTTTTTTTTTGTAGCAATGCTCCCTTCCACTGGCTCGGACCTTGGAATGCCATCAATAGCCAAGTACCTGGTGGATGACGCTGTGGCATCCACCGACGGCACACCAAAGTGGATAGCTGAGGGGACGCCGGGAATCGGGATTTTGAGTTGGAGTTGCGATCGAAATTACCGAGCAAGCGTTATCAGTTTTGGCAATTCCGCAGACGATTGTATTGCGCAGGGTTTCGGTGGGTTTAATGGATACCTGGATGGCTTTCAAGGTTGGGAACCAGGCTGGGCAATGTACTGGACGGCTGGAGACTGCCATCCTAATGAGTTTGTCTTTTGCGTATATCCGAGGTACTCGCAGTACGCGAGCTATATCGTGCCGGCACAAAAAACTGAGGAAAAAGGTTCTAAATGTCTCATCAAACTTGCTGATACGGATGCCGCCAACTTCGAACAAATCGTTGGTATTGATCCTAACAATATAACAGCCTTGAATTCGTCAATAGACCTCAAAAGCGGGAATGTCTTCCATTCTCAGCAGGTCGGCCCACTCACCTTTTCCTTCAACAGCATTGATTCCGGCAATGGCCCTCTGGGACCAAGGTGGACCCATGATTTCAATATCTACATCATTCCAAATTCTGACAGTGGTCTCTTCCTCAAGCATGTTGACGGAAACAGGATATGGTTCAAACCCGTTTCAATGAATACTTATCACGCTGATGAGAAGAGTGGGGACACTTCCTCGATTGTTAAGAACACAGACGGTTCTTACGCACGGACGACAAGGTACGGCAAGGTCTACAATTTCGACTCATCGGGAAAACTTACCAGCATCGCGGACAGAAACGGCAACGTCACAACCCTCACCTATACCGGGAGCGATTTGACCGGCATAACGGATTCGACCGGAAGGACTGTCGGCATTGGTGTTAGCGGAGGAAAAATTATTTCGGTAAAGGATTTTTTGGGTAAGACCTCAACGATCACCTATTCTCCGGCAGGCTTGATCGCTTCCATCGCGGATCCGCTTGGAAACACCTGGAATTTTCAGTACGATTCAAGCAACAGGATGGTGCAAAAAACCGATCCTTCCAACAACGTGGTTACCTACACTTACGATGCGACAAGCGGCAGGCTCACCTCCTCGACCGACCCAAATAACATTACGAAAAGCATTGCCTACGACACAACAAACGCTATTTCGACGGTAACCGAGAAGGACGGCGGAGTGTGGGTGCACAAGTATGATCCCATATTCAATGTGCCGCTTCAGACCACCGATCCTTACGGCAACAATACGACCTATGCCTATGATTCTAACAACAACCTCCTTTCCATAACGTATCCGGATGGGACCAGCAAAAGCTTTACTTACGATGCGAATCGCAATGTGACTTCTCAAACCGATCCAGGGGGGAGAACAACCACTCTGACTTACAATTCTCAAAACAGGCTCACTGACAGCCTGGACCCAGCGGGGAGGACGACACATGTTACATATGACGCAAAGGGAAATCTCTCATCCTACAAAGATCCAACGGGCGCGCTGACCCAGATACAAAGGGACACGAGGGGGAACATTACGAGCGTGACCGATCCGCTTGGGCATGCAATCACTTATGGCTACGATCAGTACAATAACGGTAAGCGTTCGGACAAACCCACCTTCTCAGAAGATTTAATTCGTGGCAATATCTTTAAATTGAAAACTTTAGAGCTTTGAAGGAGTTCGGCTTTGCGGGGGGCTTTGCGGGGGGCTATGCGCCGGCCATGAACTGAGAGAGATGCTCTGGGGTCAGATTCTGGGGAAGCAGGGCTCTGTAATCCTGCTCGGTTTTGGCGTAGGGGAGCTTTTCAAACAGAAACCGCAGATACCGGTAAGGTTCAAGGCCGCAAGCCTTGGCGGTTTCTATGAGGCTATAGAGAGTGGCGGCAGCGTGGGCGCCATTGGGATGTCCACTGAACAACCAATTTTTTCGTCCGAGGACGAATGGCCGGATTGCATTCTCCGCAGCATTGTTGTCGGGTGTGATATGACCGTTTTCCAAGTACCGGATGAGTTTTGGCCACTGCGTAATGGCATAGCTCAATGCCTTGCCGAGCAACCCCTTGGGTGGCGTCTGGCTCAGGCGCTTATCCATCCAGGCTTTAAATTCCTCGAGGACCGGCACGGACTTTTCCCTGCGAAAAGAAACGATCTCCTCAGGGGAAAAGCCCCTTTCCCGCGCAATCTTTTCGATATGATAGAGTCGCCCGATATAGTCCAGGGCGACCTCGGGGCTGCCGGGTTTAAACTTTGCCGCCTTACCGCGGGCATCTATGATTTTTACAAAATTTCGGCGTACGTGGGCAAAGCAGCCGACAAGAATGATACCCGGGATAGAAACCTCAAGGCCATTGTAGCCGGAAAAGGCATCGGTCTGACAATATCCATGGTATCCGGTCAGGACCTCGCGGGGGACCGAACCTTCGCGGGTTTCTGAATAGCGGAACAAAACAGCCGGCTTATCGGGAGGACCGCCCCGGAATACCCACATATATGATTTGGTGGTGTTTGCCCTTCCCGGTTCGTTTAAAACCTGGAGCGGCGTTTCATCCACATTTACCAGAGGGCCGGAATGAAGTTCCTTGTGGAGAAGCTCTATCAGGAGATTAGAACTCTCGGCCGCTTTTACCATCCATCCGGCCATTGTGGAGCGGGTAAGTTCGATGCCCAGGCGGGCGAAAATCTTTTCCTGCCGGTAGAGTGGGAGAGCATCGGCATATTTTGAAACGGCTATATGGGCGATAAGCCCCGGAGTGGCGATCCCCTTGGGAATAATTTGTGCGGGGGGCGGAGCAATCTTTACCGTGGGTTCATCAGAGTCAACCCCCTCACAGCTTTTGCATGCGTATTTCGGCCTGATAATGCGGATCACCTGGATTTTGGCCGGAATGTAGTCGAGCTTTTCGCAAACTTCCTCGCCTATGCGGGAAAGTTCAGCCCCGCATGCGCAGATTTTTTCCGACTCGTCTATATCTTCGATCACCTCTACTCGGGGAAGCTCGGGTGGTAAAGGTTTTCGTTTCGGCTTTTGGCGGGTGTGTTCCGGAATTACCAGCTCCTTTTGAGCTTCTTTTTCAACGAGCGCCTCGGCTTCATTAAACATGTGGAGTTGGTTGGATTCTTCTTCCCCGGTTGGACGTTTTTCACTTTTAGGGGCGAAAAGCGCCTTCTTGAGGACCCGAATCTGACCTTCAAGAATATCTATATACTCATCCTTGCTGCCGATGATTGCTTTAAGTTCTTCCGGATTATTGGGTAATTGCTCATTTGTCATCATAATGGGTGCAAATTAGCATATATTAATCAAATTCGCACCTATTTTCTTTTTATATCTATAAAATTCTTTTTAAATCATGGTGGAATATGTTAATGTATCATGGGCATTAATGGAACTGACATCTAATCCTTCGAGAAGAAAGCCAAGTTCCCTGGTCCCGACCTCCAATAAGTCATCCTTACTTTTCGGCCATTTAAAATGGTGCTTCTCCAATCGTTTCATGAAAAGACAGAAGCCATTGCGGTCCCAGTAAAGGACTTTAAGCATCGTGTGGCGCCGGTTGCAGAATACAAACAGGTGGCCGGAGAAGGGATCGAGTTCTAAGACCCCTTCCACCAGCATGGAAAGGGAGTTGATCGATTTGCGCATGTCGGTGCCGCCAAGGGCAAGAAAAACCCGGCTATTGGATGGCAAATAGATCATAACCCGCTCAACATGCGAATCAGGCGATCAAGTGTATCGACATCAAAGCCTGGTGCGATGTCGATTCGATATCGTCCATCAACGAACAAGCAAAGCGGCGCCTTCTGTGGTAATGCGGGCCTGGAGAAAAGCTTGGCAGGCAACTCCACCAAGGCGGGAGTGGATTCGGGCAGCAGCTTCTTTTTCCAGTATAGAAAAATATTGGTTCTGAGATTGTTGCGCCGGCAATACTCAACCTGGCTGAGCCCGCTCGAATCCCACTTCTTTAAATGTTCTTGCCAGGTCCGGCGCTTTTCTGCAAGTTCCGCAGCCCTTTTTCCTGCCATAAATGACCTCCTCTTTTATTTTTGAGGAGATCATGCCACGGTTGCAATTTCGCGGAAAGATGGGGTTCACTAATCGCTTACGATTATCCGGTTTGTTCCAACTGCGGGTTGTCTCCCTGTGATTATGTAGAATCCATGGTGTTCGAAACGGACTGTTATACGAACACTATTCCCTGTTGCGATTGCCAGTGGTGCCTGGGCGTCTTCCAATGCCTCCAATGAGGTCGACGGAGGGATTCTTATTCATTCCGGCCCAATGGATCTCGTTATCTCTCTTTTCTCACTGCTGACCATTGGAACATGCGACCCCCACCCTCACAAGTACACCCTGCTGAGTTCATCCATGAGCCGATGAAAGGCCTCATGCCTGCCGGCACCGATCTTCTCCTGCTCCATCGTCTCAAAAGCCTCGAACAGTCGTGTCTGTTCCTCACTCGTGAGAGTTTTCTCGGCCATGACGAAGAGCACGTTATTCTCTTTCAGGATGTGGTTTCTAAGGAGTTCAATATAGTCTCTCGCGGCCCGGGCGAACTCTTCGGCGCCATCCCGTCCCGCCTTTAAATTTTCGAGGGCTTTCCGCATGGCCCGAATGTGCCCGCGACCTTGTTCATGATCGCTCAACATGACTCCGATGGGACCACCCTCCCTGGGGATTCCAGCCTTCTCCAGGGCCGGGAAAAGGATATCCTCCTCCTTGCCGTGGTGGCACTGGTCGGCAAAAACACTCAGAAATTCGACGATCTGATCCAGGTGATCCGGGTTCGCCGGCTTTCCTGAAGCCATCTGTCCGGAAATCCTCTCCAATATATCGAGCATGGTCGTGATACCTTCATGCTCGGCGCGTAGTTGATCTGTCGCATTCATCGTTTTATCTCCTTACGAAAGGTCGCGGCTGCAAGCTGCGACCTTGTAGAAAAGTCCTCTGGATTACGCTCGGCTCCGCCCCGTTAAGAATGTTTAACTCCTGATTTGAATGAGAAATAGAGCGGGCGCAATTTCTTTGCACCCGCTCTGAAAAATTACACTAACCAAGTATCGCTTTGAGATCCTCATCCGGCGTAGTGATGGGCATGATGTTGAAGTTTTTCACCAGCACATCGAGAACGTTCGGGGTTATGAAGGCCGGAAGTGATGGACCGAGCCTGATGTTTTTGATCCCAAGGTAGAGGAGGGTGAGAAGGATCGCCACAGCCTTCTGCTCGTACCACGACAGAACAAAGGAGAGCGGCAGATCGTTAACACCGATATTGAAGGCCTTTGAGAGGGCAACCGCTATCTGGATGGCTGAGTACGCGTCATTGCACTGCCCGACATCCATGAGTCTTGGAAGTCCCATAATCGAGCCCAGGTCCTTGTCGAAAAAACGGAATTTGCCGCACGCCAGAGTGAGCACCACGCAATCCTCGGGAACCTTTTCCACAAATTCCGTGTAATAGTTGCGGCCCGGCTTCGCGCCATCGCAACCGGCAACCAGGAAGAAGTGGCGGATATGCTTGCCCTTAACCGCCTCGATAACCTTGTCGGCAACGCTCATGACGGCGTTGCGCGCAAAGCCGACCATGACCTCCTTGCCGTTGCCGTTCTCCTGAAAACCGGGGAGTCCGAGAGCGCGCTCGATCACCGGAGTAAAGTCACGGTTGGTGACATGGACCACTCCAGGCCAACCAACAAGTCCGGTAGTGAAGACATTGGCTGTGTAGGAACCTTGGGGCTTCTGGATACAATTGGTGGTCATGAGAATCGCACCCGGAAACGCGGCAAACTCCTTTTGCTGATTCTGCCAGGCAGTACCGTAATGGCCGTAAAAGTGGGGGTGCTTCTTGAGTTCGGGGTAGCCGTGAGCCGGGAGCATCTCACTGTGCGTATAGATGTTAATGCCCTTTCCCTCCGTCTGCTTAAGCAGTTCTTCGAGGTCCTTCAGGTCGTGGCCCGAGATGAGAATGGCCTTGCCCTTCCTGGCGCCGAGCGGAACCTTGGTAGGAACCGGATGTCCATAGCTACCGGTATTTGCGGCATCGAGGATCTCCATTGTCCTCAGGTTCACCTCACCGCACTTGAGCACCAGTCCTATCCATTCATCCAGCCCCAGGTCGATCCTGGTGAGGGAGGCGAGTCCTTCCTGAATGAATGCATAGACTGTCTCGTCGTCCTGGCCGAGGATATGGGCATGATCGGCATAAGCGGCCACGCCCTTCAAGCCAAAGAGAAGTATATGCTGAAGAGAGAGGATATCGGGATTTATCGATGCATCGGACTTCAGACCGGCCTGAGCGCTCTGAGAGACCATTCCGTCCATAGTGGGCTCGAGCTTGAAGGTCGCGGCATGATGTGAGGTCTTGACCGTTCCTCCGGCTGCTTTCACCTTCTCACGAAGAGAGTCACGCATTCTCAAAGCCTGCCTGGTGAGTTCGGCAACACGGTTCTGATCGAAATTCACATTGGTGACTGTAGAGAAGAGAGCCTCACAGGTGAAGACATTGGCTTCCTTATCTACCACACCGACTTTTCTCCCCTCTACCGCGTAGACAGAGAGTCCTTTGAGGGCATGAACCAACAGGTCCTGGAGCCCGGATACTTCCGGCTGCTTTCCGCATACACCCAGCTTCGTGCACGCCTCACCCTTTGCAGTCTGTTCACATTGGTAGCAGAACATTGTGCCGTTCGTCCCCATTGGTTGTTTGGCCCCACTCTCTTCCTTCTTGGAAAATACCCTTGCCAATCCGTCTTTGATCGCTTTGAACATTAGTTTAACCTCCTCTATAAAGTATTGATTTAAAAGATTAAAAGCCACTATCTTTTGGGCGCTATTCCGAAGAGCCTGGTGGGTTGCAGCCCGCCACCTACCTCGCTCCACCCATCCTGAGACAAGACTCCTTCGCAGCTTTCCCGATTTTACTTTGTAGAGTCCCCGGTAGTGTGGCTCCCCTCTATGGACAGTTGCGGCTGCCCGGGCCGCTACGTTTCATTCCTTCTATATCGCGTCGGCTCTCGGAACGAATTGACTCAAATCAAATTTATGCGTTTTTTTGGAAACTCAATTGGGAGACAAGGAGGCAATTTTTGAACAATCTACGAAGCCGGGAATGGCATGATAAACAGGAAGCTGTTGAGAAAGCAGATTCCTTTTATCATCTTAAATCGGCACCCGGCACATTGATCTAAGTCAATTCCATCTCCGGCGAAAAGTGCTAAGAAACCCCATAATCACGAGCCGATTCTGCAAGGACATGAAGAGGTGGGAGGCATCCGAGCAATATTGGACTCTATTCTTGATCGTACACTCGCCGAATTTGGTTAGCTTGCCGCACGGATTATTTTTGGTCTTTTGTTGATCGACGCTATGTCCTCGGAGCAAAAAAAGAAAGAAGGATCTCTATGAACAAATACTTCCGGCTTCCTTCGATCGTTTTAAGCATTCTGGTGCTTGCCGCGCACTTCTTCAGAAGTGGAGATGTTATCTTAATGGCTCTCAGCCTGGGATTGCTGTTTCTCCTTTTCTTCAAAGGGCAATGGGCCGTCAATGCAATGCAGGTGTTTCTTTTTCTTGGAGGTTTGGAGTGGATTTGGACGGCCATGCTCCTGGTCATGCAAAGGCAGGCGATTGGGCAGCCTTGGTTGCGTATGGCATGCATTCTTGGAGGCGTCGCTCTCTTCACGTTTTTGGCTGCTTTTGTTTCGAAGCGGCCTCAGTGTATTTAAAGGATGGAGACGTACATGATCTGGAGTGAAGAGGCGGAAAAGTCGATTTGCAGGATCCCTTTCTTTGTGCGCAACCGGGTCCGGAGGCAAGTTGAAAAGGAGGCTGACCGGCAAGGGTCCAAGGGCGTATTGATCGAACACGTCAATGCCTGCCGCCGGCGGTTCCTGTCAGGAAAAGATATCCGGATCAAGGGATTTCAAATAGAGACGTGCTTTGGCTCCGGGGGATGTGAAAACCGCGTGGTGGAGACCGGCCAACTTGTGGAGGACTTGGAAAAGCTCCTGTCGAAGCACGACTTTGCGGCGTTTCTAAAAGAGAGGGTCGGCGAAGATCTCAAGTATCACCACGACCTTCGGATTTCGATTTCTGATTGTCCCAACGCATGCTCGCGGCCCCAGGTCGTGGATATAGGCATAATCGGAGCGCTCCGTCCGGGAATATCCGATAAACCCTGCGCCGGGTGCGGGGCCTGCGCCGCCGCCTGCCGCGAAGGGGCGATCTATCTCGCTTGCAAGGAGCAAGACCCGGTGCTCGACCGGCAAAAATGCGTGCAGTGCGGAAAATGCGTCTCGGTCTGTCATTCCGGCGCTCTGGAGACGGGGGCAAAGGGCAGGCGCATCCTGCTCGGAGGAAAACTGGGCCGCCGCCCCCAACTGGGGCGCGAACTGGAGGGCCTTTATTCAAACGAGGAGGTTCTTGCCCTCGTAGAGAGGTGTCTCGATCTCTATTTTACCCACAACATAGCCGGAGAGCGTTTAGGCTCGATCCTCAACCGCATCGGCTATGCCGTGGTGAAAAGTGATAAGTGACGCCACCGCAAAGACTTTCTTCAAATAGTGAAAATAAATTGCGTGGACCGGCACAGCGTGGAGCGCTCTATCTCGCGGCATGATCAAACTTGGTCTGCCGCTATTTGTCCGCAGCCTCAAGTTCAGAAACAGGTGTCTTCCATAGGTTGATATAGGTCGTCATTGCCGCGATCACCATCGGTACCACGCCCAATGCTATGAAAACCGCGTCGCCGGGCAGACGCGCCCATTCAAGGAGCTTTACAAATTCTTGATTCAAATAGTCGAGCCCCCGCGCATGCCAGTATCCGTGGCTCAGTACATCGTAGAACTGCATAATGCCACCGGGGAAAAGACTTCCTGCAAGCATCAACGCCAAACCGGCGTTCAAACCCCAAAATGACACACACACGTATTTTTCGGTGCGTGCCCACTGCGCGTCCGAGGACACCTGGCGAAAGGCCAGAACCATCAGGGCGACCGCCTCCATGCCGAAGGCCCCCATGAGCGCGGCATGGCCGTGATTGGGTGTGAGCACTGTGCCTATCTCGAAATAACTCACGATTGGCAGGTTGATCAGAAACCCGAAGACGCCGGCCCCGACGAAATTCCAGAACCCTACCGCCATGAGGAAATAAAAGGTCCACTTGTGAGGGATGGAAACCGGCCTGCCGTGGGGGTCGCGCTCGCCCCGCGTCAGCTTGATAAAATCCCAGGCGTCCAGCGTGAGAAGCGTCAGGGGAACAACCTCCATGGCCGAGAATAAGGCCGAAAGGGCAAGATTGACATTGGACTGGCCGGTCCAGTACCAGTGATGTCCGGTGCCGATAATCCCGGCGCCCAGAAAGAGAATGGCGTCCAGGTAGATAATTCGTGTCGCGGTGAGGCGGGAAACCACGCCCAGCCTGTAAAAGATGACGGCCACCATCACTGTCACAAAGAGTTCGAAAAAGCCTTCGACCCAGAGATGGATGATCCAGAAACGCCAGTTGTCAACGATGGAATATTCCGTAGTGCTGCCGAAAAAGAAAGCGGGCAGATAGAAAAGCGGAATCGTCAGGGCGGAGAGCATGAAAAGCCACGAGATCTCCTTACGTTCCGGGTCGCGCATGGCGGAGGCTAGCCCTCGAAACAGCAGAACGGCCCAAAGCACCAGTCCCAGGGCGAGCATTACCTGCCAGCCCCGGCCAAGGTCGAGATATTCCCATCCCTGGTGTCCGAACCAGAACCAGAGGTTGCCCAGAAGTTGATTGATGCCCAGGAATTCGCCCAGGAGACTCCCTGCAACAACCACCACCAGTGCCCAAAACAGCAGGTTGATGCCCCACACCTGCCCTTTAGGCTCCGTTTCCCCCAGTGCCCTGGTCAGTAGTAAACCACCCGCTACGTAGGAGGTAGCGATCCAGAAAAGGGCCAACTGCAGATGCCAGGTGCGCAAAATATTGCTGGGCAATACCTGGTTGAGATCAATTCCGTAAAAGCTCCCCGGTTCGGCCCGGAAGTGTGCGGTGGCCCCGCCCACCAGAACTTGCGCCAGGAAAAGAAGCGCTACTACCAGGAAGAACTTGATGGTCGCCTTCTGGCTCTCGCTTCCTTGGCCGGGCAGCATACGCGGATGGATGGCCGGGGCAGACCCCTTCCAGCCCAGGTAGTCGAATTTACCGAAAGCAAACAACACCAGTCCCGTGCCAACCAGAAGTGTAATCAGACTGATGGCGCTCCACAGAACGGCGTCGTCAGTAGGGGTATTGCCAACCAGCGTGTCGTACGGAAAATTGTTGGTGTAGGTTTGGCTCTTGCCGGGGCGATTGGCAACCGAGGCCCAGGCGGCCCAGGCAAAAAATGAAGTCAACTGCTTCAGTTCGTTGGGATCGCTGATATAGTTTTTCTTCAAGCCGCCGTTTTGAGCCGGTTTTGAAAAGTAGTCGCCCCATTTGGTTATTTGCTTTTGGTAAGAAGCCGCCTCAGGTCCTGTGAAGACCAGAGTTTGTTTCGCCTCCTCGTAGCGATTTTGTTTCAGGAGGAGCCGGACTTCCTCCTCGACAGTCCCCTGTTCCCCACGGGTTAATTGGTTCATGGGGTGGCCAAAGAGCTTTTGAGCCTGAGCTTCGGCGGCATCGAGGCCCAGGGTGTGCAGGTATTCGGCGGAAAAATCAGGCCCGAGGTAGGCCCCATGTCCCCAGATGGTGCCGTTTTCCATGAGTCCGTATTTGAGAAATACTTCTTGACCCGCCATGATATCCTGCCCGGTGAGCAAAGTTTCCCCGGAACCGGAGACGACTTTATCGGGGATGGGCGGAGCGTCACGGTATGCGAGCACTGCAATAAGAATCAGGACGGTAAAGCCAATCAGCATCGTAATAATGACCGCTCGTCTCCACCAGGGCGATAATTCCTGTACCGTGTTTTCTTCGTGTGTCATATGTGCTCTCTTTCTGTGCGCACATTAGGCATGAGTGGGATTTTCGCTATAAGGACTGGCGCTTGTCAGCAAATGCCGCCCCGCCCCTCCGCCTGTGGAAAGGCGGGAAGGGGAGGGCGTTTGAATTTCAGATTGAAGTTGCCGGCGATTGCCCGGGGTTCGCCAGTCTACCCGAGGATCGCTTTCAGGTCCTCATCCGGTGTGGAGATCGGCATAATATTGAAGTTCTTGACCAGAGACACCGAGCACGTTCGGCGTGAGGAAGGCCGGGAGTGACGGGCCGAGGCGAATATTCTTTATCCCGAGGTGGAGGAGGGTCAGGAGGATAGCGACAGCCTTCTGCTCATACCATGAGAGAATGAAAGAGAGCGGCAGGTCGTTTACACCGACGTTGAATGCCTTTGAAAGGGCTACCGCGATCTGGACGGCCGAGTAGGCATCGTTACACTGCCCTACGTCCAGAAGCCGCGGGATCCCGAGAATGCTGCCCATATCTTTGTCAAAGAAGCGGAATTTTCCACAGGCAAGGGTCAGCACCACGCAGTCCTTCGGAACCTTTTCCACGAACTCGGTATAATAATTTCTTCCGGGTTTTGCTCCATCGCAGCCTGCGACCAGGAAGAAATGACGGATGTCCTTGTTTTTCACCGCCTCGATCACCTGCCCAGCAACGCTCATGACCGTGTTACGCGCAAACCCTACAGTGACTTCTTTGCCGTTCGAATCCTCCTGGAAACCGGGGAGTTCGAGCGCCTTTCGGACTACGGGCGAAAAATCCCTGTTTACGACATGCGCGACGCCTGGCCAGCCCACGAGGCCCGTTGTGAAGATATGCTCGGTATACGAGGCCTGGGGGCGCTGGATGCAATTGGTAGTCATGAGGATAGCGCCGGGGAAATCGCCGAATTCCTTATGTTGATTCTGCCACGCCGTCCCGTAATGGCCATAGAAATGAGGATACTTCTTGAGCTGCGGATAGCCATGGGTGGGGAGCATCTCGCCATGCGTGTATACGGAGATGGATTTGCCTTCGGTCTGCTTTAGAAGTTCCTCCAAATCCTTCAGGTCGTGGCCGGAGATGAGGATGGCCTTGCCCTTCTTATGCCCCAGTGGGACTTTAGTCGGGACGGGATGACCGTAAACACCGGTATTGGCGGCATCGAGGATCTCCATGGCCTTAAGGTTTGTTTCGCCGCATTTGAGAACGAGTCCCAACCAGTCGTTCAGGCCGAGGTCCGTCCTTGTCAGCGCGGCCAAACCTTCCAGGATGAACGCGTAGACGGTTTTGTCGTCCTGCCCGAGGATGTGGGCATGGTCAGCATAGGCGCAAACGCCTCTGATACCGAAAAGAAGAGTATGCTGAAGGGCCTGGATATCGGGATCTACGCCCGAAACAGGCTTGATTCCCACGCTTTCACTCTGGACAAGTATCGCATCCATGCTTCCGGCAGGCTTGAAGTTTGCGGCCTCTTCGGCGAAATCCGCTTTCCCTCCCGCAGTCTTTACTTTCCCTTTAAGGGACTCTCTTAGTTCGACGGCGCGATTGATGAGCTTAACGAATCTTTCCGGATCGAAATTCACATTCGTCAGGGTGGAAAACATCGCCGCGCAGACAAAAACATTGGTCTCGGGATCGACCACGCCAACCTTTGCGCCCTCTACGGCAACAAGGGAAAGCCCCTTCAAGGCATGCGTCAGCACATCCTGGAGACCCGCCACCTCGGGTTGCTTCCCACAAACCCCAAGTTTAGTGCATCCTTCACCTTTTGCCGTCTGTTCGCACTGGTAGCAAAACATTTCCTTCATCAGTATCTCCTTCGTTAGTGTCCTGTTCTCCGATTTGATTTTTCAGCCCTTCACGGTCAATACCTTCGCTCCCTCATAGGCTGCCGCAGCCTGGCTGACGTCGTTTACCCGCTTCGTTTCCGCTGCCCCGTTCCATGCGGGATCGTTTTGAAAGCGCAGGGTGGGCCTTAGATCTTTTCCGCTCTGTGTAGGCCCATAAGATACGCATCTCCAAACCAATAGTTACAATTTTGCAGAAAAAGTTTTTAGATAACGGTCTTTGAGACAAATATGTAATAGCGGTAGCAAGTATCAAGGAGCAAGCAAGGAGCGGGTAATTCCAGCTTCCTGCCTCTTTCTCCTCAAACATACCGGGTAATGGCACGGTGAACTTTGACTTATGTCAATAAGGCCTGCTTTTTTGGCGGGTGATGCGTTTTAAATTCGATCGGAATGATTTTATTGAATTTAATCGGAAGATGAGATTCCCCGAATGGGTGTAAACGCAACCACGTTTTCATGGGCCATTGAGGAGCGCTAATGAACCGTTCGACATTTACCACCCCGATCGAGGACCGCTACTTTGAGGACTATGTGGTTGGTTCTATCTATGAGTTCGGTTCCGTTATCGTGAAAGAGGCCGAAATAATTGACTTCGCGCGCCGCTTCGACCCGCAGGTTTTTCACTCCGATCCTGAAGCTGCGAAAAAAACCATTTTCGGAGGCTTGATCGCCAGTGGTTGGCATACGGCCGGCATGATGATGCGCCTTTTCGTGGACCACTATCTTTCATGGGTGGCGAGCCTGGGTTCTCCCGGTATCGACGAACTGCGCTGGACCATACCGGTGCGCCCCGGCGATGAACTCTCGATTCGCGTGACCGTTTTGGAAGCCAACCGATCACGTTCCAAACCGGACAGGGGCGTCATCCGTTCATTCATCGAGGTGCTAAATCAGAACCATGAGGTGGTGTTGACCATGAAGGCGATCAACTTACTGCTCTGCCGGGAAAAACCGCAACAGGGTTAATTGCCTGTGTATCCCCACTCATGCCCGGTTCGTTCAGCCGTTGAGTCTTCATGGATTGAGGTTGCAGGTAATTCTCCGCTGTGGTTCAGGGATTCTCGGTTTCCGGACCCGGATTCAGCAGCCGTTTGTAATAAGAATTGTGGTTATAAAGAGCAGCGGCAGGATTATGGCCGAGGACCCTGTCTTTTGTGATCAGGGTTGTGACGATAGCTTCCGAATATTTAATGAAGAGCGAATCGTGACCAACACATAGCCCCACGACAACGTTTAAGTCTGTTTTCGCATCGTTTAACAGCCGAGCCTGCAACACCGGATTACAGATGGCCTCGAAATGCCCCTTGCACAATTTTAGATCTTCCGAAAGGCCGATCTCGGTTTTGTCGACGGAACCCACTTTGCATACAACAGCGTGCGGCTCCAAACCGTGAGCCCGCAATATCTTCGCAAATATGCGAGATTCCGCGATCAGTCCCATACAGGTCGCAATGCCAATGCGTGTCGCTCCGATACGCTTGGCAAACGCTATGATCTCTTCGACTCGGGTAAGTTTTCCGTAGAACTTTCCCTCAATTTCGGCAGATGCATAGGCTATCCGTCCGTCTAAGCTGTCTTCTCTGTAAAGAGCGACGGTTGCGGCCACCTGTTCTGGAGGGGTGGCTTCAGTGAGACAGAAATCTGGAAACTTATGATCGCGGTGATGACAATGCAACTGACCGCATTCGGAACAGGTTGGAACGAATCGTTTTTCCATAGTTTAAGATGTCCACCTTTATGAGTCGTAGTGTTACGGTATTCCCGCCATGGATGGCGACTTTTTACTGGCTTACCCGCTCGCCTGCGATTTCGCGAGGCGGCAACCCGCGGCCGGGCTCGCCACCGCTTCTTGTTTCAAGCTACCGCCAGGCCGACAAGATGAAGACGGGATTCAGCGCCTCGAGCCTTACGTCCTTGCCGGTACGAACCGACCGGTTCACCTGGAGTTGAACCATCGAGACTTCGAACCCCGCGTTTTTCCAGAAAGCATTTGCTTTTTCGACCGTTTGAAGCAAGACGGCGGTCTGAACAACTCTGCCTCCCGGAAGAAGCCTGTGCGCGACTGTCTCAAGGATTGTGCCCAGGTCGTCTCCGCTTCCACCGATGAAGACCCTGTCCGGGTCGTCAAAAGAGCCCACCGCCTCCGAGGCCTTTGCGCATACGGCCTTCACCCCCCGCGTGCCGAACTTCTCAAGGTTTTTGAGCAGCCCGGCATACCGGGATTCGTTTCTTTCGACCGCGAAAACCCGATCCAGGCGTGCTATCCTGGCGGCTTCGATGGATACCGACCCGGTAGCGGCCCCCAAATCCCAGAGGACCTGCCCGGGCCCGAGCTGAAGCAGGGCCAGAGCCACCGCCCTAACCTCCATTTTCGTGATCATTCCGGCTTCCCGTTCAAACGCCTCTTCGTCAAACCCGAAAATCCGGCCGGGTCCATCCCCGGCAATTGCGGCAGGTCCACAAGGTTTGACCAGGACGATGGACTCGGCTTTCAGTTTGAATTTGTTCGTTTCTTCCTCTGTGCACTCTGTGCCTCTGCGGTGAAGGGGTTGTTCCCCGGGTTCGCAAGGTTTGACCAGGACGACGTTCAAGGGAGAAAATTGTTCCCCGGCGGCATCCGAGGGCGAAAATGACCGTACTCTTTCCGAGGGCGCTCCGAGGTCCTCCCCGATAATGAGCACGCATTTGGGATATCCGGAATCGATCAGTTGGGCTGCGATCCATTGCGGGGTATGCACGGGGTCGGTAAGCACGGCAGCTTTCCCTCCACGGGCAAGGATATCGATGACCTGTCCGATGCCCCTCCCGTCTTTGCGGCCGTGAAAGCTTACTGTCCCGATCTCATCCCGGCTTTCGCAAACCCTGGCGCACAAGGCCTGAACGCTGGTGATATTGGGAATTGCGAGGAGGCGCTCCCTGCCGAACCTGTCGGAGAGTGTCGTTCCGATTCCGAAAAACATTGGGTCGCCGGAGCAAAGAACGGCCACCCGCTCAGTCTTGGATGCCCTGTCGATCTCTTCCAGGCGCTCCGACAGGGGAGACTTGAGCACGAGCTTTCGTCCTGCGTAGTCGGGAAAGAGTTCGAGGTGGCGGCTGCCTCCAGCCAACATTTGCGAGGCGCCGATCCATTCCAGGGCCAAAGCCCCCAGGCAATGCAGGCCGGTTCCCATGCCTATGGCGGCAATCAGGGGCGGCTTCCACTCACCGGGTTTTAAACGCACGAAGACCGTATTCATAATATATCCGCAAGCAGGCGGCCGTCGTAGTCGAAGAGAAGCAGCCTGATCTCTGCGCCCTCTCCCGCCAGACGTGCCGACTGTGCAGCGGCCGCTCGGGCAACCGCTTCGACGATATCGTAGGAACCTTTGCCGTCAATGATCTCCAGGGCATGCCTCGCTGTGTTGGCCGAAGCCAATTCCCGGCAGTGACCGGCGTCATGGCCGAGGCTGTGGGCGACCCCGGCCAGGAAGTCGAGATCGAGCGGCACTGAGTGCGCGTGCGTATAAGGGTGCCCCTGGGCCGTCTTTATGGCTTTGCCGAAAAAGAGGCTGTGAATGATGCGGGAAAATCCGAACCGGCGTGCCTGCCCGACGCCAAAGGAAAAGAAATCGGCGATCTGGACAAATGCCTCGGGCGGCAGTTCGTGGAGCAGGTCCGCGGCGAGCCGCTCGCTTTTCCCCCCGTGCTGAGGACCACCGGGCCGCACCCGTTTGATGCGGCAACTGAGAGGGCAGCCTGGATAGTTTGCTCATAGGCTTCATGCGAGAATGGTTTGACGATGCCGGTAGTGCCGAGAATGGATATCCCTCCAAGAATTCCCAGGCGCGGATTGAGTGTATGCCTGGCAAGTTCTTCTCCCTCGGGGACTTCTATTTCAACCATGATGGAGAAACCGGCTGAGCCCGGAGAGGTCCCGTCGACCCCATCGCAATGCAAGGGCAGGTGCAGTGCGGGCTTGCCCGCTGGGAGATTTTGAGCTGGGAGATTTTGAGCTGGGAGATTTATAAAAAGCGGTTCGAAATCGTGATCGTTCAGAGCCGTCAGTTCGAGGCCGATATTGTCGGCAATCATTTGCCTTGGTACCGGGTTTATGGCCGGTTCACCCGGAGCTGCCGCAAGGCCGGGTTTTGTAACGAGGCCCACCCCTCTGCCCGCAGTGAGAAGGATCTCGGGGCGGCCGTTTTGACGGCGCAGGATACCGGCCTTTGCCCTGATCTCCGCTCCATTCGTGATATCCGGGTCGTCTCCCGCGTCCTTAATTACCGAGGCGTGTGCGCTGCCTCCTTCGATGCCGCTCCAGGCTACCGGCACACTCATATAGATGCCCGAAGGCAGCCGGACGTCCACCATATCCGGACAGCTCCCCGTAACCAATCGGCGCAAGGCGGCCCTGGCCGCTGCTGCGGCTGCCGTTCCGGTGCTGAATCCGCAACGCAGTCTTTCTTTTTTACCCGATGATTTGGACGAATTTTCAGTCATTGTCTTTTAAAGCTTCTGGACCACGGACGTGGTTTCTACTTCCCACTTTTGTAAAGGGGGATCGAGGGGGATTTCAAGACATTAGATGAGATCGGAGAATCACGGTCCCCCCGCCTCCCTTTGGAAAAGGGAGAGAAGACGAAGAATATTGCGTTTGCGATACAGTCTCGGAGCGCAACCCATCACGTCTTTTCGAATCGGACGTGCCCGCCCGCTCCGCAAAAGCTCAATTTACCTTAAGTCAGCAGCATTGACCATGGGGTAGTGGGTCATTTTGAATCCGGGTAGATGTTTTTATTCCCGCCCGTGTTAATAATGCAAAGGTCCTTCTGAATTCGGAGAAGGCCCGGACGTGGTTTGGTTAACTCCTGCCTCTATGGTCGTTCAACAGGCGTCAATATTCACTATTGTTAAAAAATCCTTGTAAATTACATTACAAAAAGTAAGATCAATTTTAATTACTTTGACGCCCTATGGACCTGAGCCATAGACTTTTCGGGCTCGCTCAAAGGAGTCAAGCCATGAAGACTAAAATTACCTTCACTGCCAAGCTGCCGATTCAAATTACAAAAAAGACGAAATGGTTTGTTGCATCCTGCCCCGCTTTGGATGTAGCCAGCCAGGGCGAAACCGAGGAAGAGGCAAGAAAAAATATCGCTGAAGCCCTCTTCATGTTCCTCGGATCATGCTTCGAAAGAGGGACGCTCGATGCTGTATTGAAGCAGTGCGGATTTCGGCCCGTGATGGAACAGGATCAGGATATTGAGCCGGGCGAATCGCTCATAAAGCAGGAATATGTAGATATTCCATTGTACCTCCTTTCACAGTCTGAGGATAATTGCCAGTGTCACCGCGCATAACGCCGGTCCATTGGAAGGTATTGGAATGCATATTCCAGAAAGATGGTTTCGTTTTCGACCGCCAGGAAAGCAGCCATAGATCCTACATCAAACCGGGGTGCTTGCGTCCCTTGGTGATACCAACCTACAGCGAAATCGACGACGATATAATCCACGGGCTCATGCGAACGGCAGGGTTGACGAGACACAAGTACTTCGAGTATTTGGAGCAATGCAAGTAAACGGATGAGCCCGGAATCCTATCCATGAAATCCGTGGGTTCCCTTCTTTCGTGGTTCTTTTTCTTTTAAATCACTTTCCGAATCTTTCTGGGTGAAGAGCGGCGGCGAGCTGTTCGACGGCGTCGACGCAACGTGGGCCGGGCCGTGAGAAAATAAACTCGTCGGCGATCAGGACTTTTGCCTCACGCACGCACTTGAGGCGGTCGAAATGAGTGCGTTTGTCCGGAGGAATCACCCCCTTGTTCATCGGACCCTGCTGTACGACGTAGAAATCCGGGTCCTGGAGAAGGAGTGCCTCCATGCTGTATTCAACGATCGCCTTGTCGCTGTCGAGAACGTTTTGAGCCCCGGCCGCCTTCAAAATCTCGTTCACGATCGAACCGTGTCCCGCGCCTGTGAGCGGTTCGGCCCGTATCTCGAAAAAAACCTTCGGCTTTATGCTTACGCCGGCAAGTTTTTGCCTCACGGCTTCGAGCCGCCCGGCGAGGCTTGCGGAAAAATCCGATGCCTGCCGGGCATGTCCCGAAAGCGCGCCCAGCTTATCGATAACTGAAAAAATCTCCTCAAAAGTCTTCGGGGTAAAGGCGGCAACCGGAATTCCCGAATCGATTAGCCTCGATATCTCGGGAGTTTCCTCCCTGCGGCTCCCGCTCACGATTACGAGATCGGGCTTAAGTCCGATGATCATTTCCACGTTGGGTTTCATGTGAGTGCCGACCGAAGGCAGCGCTGCCAGTCCGGGGGGGAATGTGTCCGCCTGTGTGCGTGCTATGACGGCATCCGACGCCCCTATTGAAAAGAGTATCTCGGCAAAAGCGCCATAGAGTGGGATTATGCGCCCGGCAGGTTTGTCGAGGTGAACCCTTTGGCCGAGGTCGTCGACGATTTCAACGGCTTGGGCCGGCCGGACTGCCAGGCAGCTGATGACCGCCATGGACACACATATAATCGAGAGCAAGCTGCTTAATTTTACGACAAAAATTTTCACGGTAAAAAAATCACCTGTTTTTTTGTGGGTATCGAGTCTATTTCATGGACCACAACCCGGGTTTGATAGACCTGTTCCAGGACGGACGCATTGAGCGCCTCTTGAGTTTGAGCGTCCTCCACGATCACACCCTCTTTTAGAAAAATCATCCTGCGGCAGAAAAGGGCCGCAAGGTTTATGTCATGCAAGACGGCCAGGACCGTCAGGTTTTCTTCCCGGTTGAGCCTGTCGAGGACCCCGAAGAGCTGGAGTTTCCTGTGGACATCCATGCCGGATACGGCTTCATCCAGGAGCAGGATGGGGGCCTGCTGCGCAAGCGACTTGGCCATAAGCGCCCGCTGTCTCTCCCCGCCGCTCACCTCGCCGATCTGCCGGTCGGCGATGGCCAGCGTATCCGTCAGTGCCAGCGCCCTTTCAACCGCTTCGTGGTCCAGGGTGCTTTCCATCTGCCAGCGCTTCCTGTGCGGGTACCGGGCCATGGCGACCACCTCCCTGCATGAGAACGGAAACCGCATGTCGGCGTCCTGCGTAAGTACCGCAAGCCTGCGGGCGCGCTCCTTGAGGCTCAGCCGCCCGATCTCCGTCCCGAGGATCTCCACAGTGCCGCCTTTGAGAGGTATTATGCCGCTCAGAGCGAGCACGAGTGTCGATTTCCCGGCGCCGTTCGGCCCAAGAATCGCCACGAACTCGCCCCTTTGGACCGAGAACGATACATGCTTCAATACCTCGGAGGCGCCATAGCCGCAGCTCAGTTCCGATACGGCTAGCGCAGGCGAAGCATCTGTTTTCTGCGCAGGAGCAGGTAGCAAAAAAACGGTCCTCCAATGATGGCAGTAACCACGCCCACCGGGATTTCGGCCCCTCCGGGCAGAATAGTTCTTGCAATCGAGTCAGAGACGAGCATTAGAAACCCACCGGCCAGCATGGCCGCCGGGATGAGCCTGCGGTGCCCCGGGCCGAGCGCCATGCGCGCAAGATGCGGAATTACCAGCCCGACAAAGCCGATTATGCCGCTCACGGCGACCGCAACCGCGGTAATGAGAGAAGCGGCCAGAAGCAGCCGGAACCGGACCCGCCCAACGTTGACTCCAAGCTGCTGCGCCTGGATGTCGCCAAGGCTTAGAAGGTCCAGTTCCCGCGTAAAGCAGAGGATGAAGATCGCTCCGGCGGTGATATAGGGGAGCACGAGCAAAACATGGACCCAGCTTTTTCCGGACAGGCTGCCCATGATCCAGAATACTATGGTTGAAACGGATTCCTCGTTCAGGCTCTTGAGCAGGCTGATCATGGCGGAAAGGAAAGTCGAGACGATGATGCCCGCAAGAATGATTGTCACAAGATTGATGCGTCCCTCGATACTGCCGAGAAGATAGACGGAGTAGAGGGCCAAAAAGAGCGCCCAGGAAGGCCGCCGCGGGTAAGGCGCTCACACCCAGGAAGTGAATCCCGCCGGCGCCGAACAGAATTGCCAGGGAAGCCCCGAAAGCTGCGCCGGTAGAGATGCCCAGTGTAAAGGGGTCCGCAAGCGGATTTAGCAAAACGCCCTGGTAGACAGTTCCGGCAAGCCCCAGCGCACCGCCCACGAGCAGGGCCAGGCAAATCCTGGCAAGCCTCAGGTTCAAGACTATGTAGCTTACCGTGTCGTCGATTCCCGCCGCGAAATCCGGGAAAATGGGCTTGAGCCAAAGCCTCAGAACGGAATCATACGAAATTTTGAAAGTTCCCAGCCCTGAGCAGACGAATGCCGCGAGGATTATCAGCAGCATAAAGCACGCCCAGCCCATGAGCCGAATCGGCGACGCCGGGCCCCATGAAGGGGAATTACTCTTAACGCGGACTGGCGGGACAACGCTCATTTCGATTGGTTTTCCGGCTTGAAACCGATGTGGGCCGGCGCGGCCTTATTCGAGCCCCGGGGCAGGAATCGCTACTTCTTGTCGATCCCGTTTTTCTTGATAATCATAAGCGACAGGTAATGGGGTTGTTCGATTTTTGACAGCTTCTCGAAATCGCGCTCGACCATCTCTCCTTCGAGTCCGCACCGGCTGACGAGACAACAATGCTCCTCGAGCCCCTCCCGGCTGATCTGTGACAGGATTTGTGGGAAGTGTCTGTAAGTTTTCATCAGCACGACGTTTTCGGAGAACCCGACCACGTCTTTCAGTCTGCTCTCCCCCTTCGCCATGGACATCACGGTCAAGGCTTCCTCTCCCTCGGCCAGAGGCAGGCAGGCGCAGGCCGCCGCCGCCTGAAACGAGGTAATTCCCGGAATAATCTTTATCTCGACTTCCGGGAGCCTTTTCTCGATCTTTCGCATTATATAGATGAATGTGCTGAAAGTGAGCGGGTCTCCAAGCGTGACAAACGCGACATTTTTGCCCTGCAGCAAAATCCGGGTGATTTTTTCGCAGTTCGAGCACCAGGCGTCTTCCAGGCTCTCCGAATTATAGGTCATCGGAAAATCCAGCTGATCGACCGGCACGCCGGCAGGCAGGTGCCCGGCCACGATGCTATGCGCGATGCTGTAATCGTTTTTGCTCGAAGAGGCGGCAAACACGTGCGAAACACCCCCGAGCACCTTAACCGCTTTCAAAGTCAGCAGTTCGGGGTCCCCCGGTCCAACTCCGATCCCATAAAACATGCCCAGCATACTAAAAACCCTTCTTGCGTCCGCTCAATCAGAAAGAGAATGAAATGGGTAGCCCCTTCAGCGCGGCAAATCCTGTTTTGCGGCGCAGGCAAGTTCCAACAGCGCGTGGATTATGGCGACAGCCGTGGAACTGCCGCCTTTTCTTCCCAGGACGGTAATCGAAGGCTGTGTGACAACTCCGGTCAGCGCGGCCTTCGATTCCTCGGCCTGAACGAACCCGACGGGGACCCCTATCACAAGGGCTGGCCTAACCCCATCCTCTTCGATCAGGCGGATTACTTCGAGCAGCGCCGTCGGAGCGTTCCCGATGGCGATCAGTGCTCCGTCCAGGCTTGCAGCGCAATTGCGGAACGCCGCAAGAGTGCGCGTAACATGGGCACTCTCGGCTAGTTCCCTGCTCTTTTCGCTTTCCGCCGGACAAACCACCTCGTTGCCATGCCATTCGAGGCGCCATGGAGAAAGTCCCGCGCGAATCATTCGAGTGTCGGCATATATGCAGGCCCCGCCTCTTAACGCTTCTATTCCGCGCAAGATGGCATCGGGCGTGAATCGAATCCTCTGGGCATAGTCGAAATCGCCGGTCGTATGGATAACGCGGCGCACTACCGGCCACTGATCGGAAGAAAAACAGTGCTCACCCATCTCTTCGTCGATGATGCGAAAACTCTGCCGTTCGATCTCCCGGCCGGCCTCGACCAGGCCGCGTCGCTCGGTTGCCCCTTTGGGAGGAAATTTCAGTATCAACCTGTTTAATCCTCTATATATTCTAAAAAGAACCCCAAAACAAAAAAGTCCCCGGTCCCCGTGGGACGGGAACTCAAGGACTGCACCCAGCTTGACTTGATCCTCATTTGGTCAGGGAATTGCCTCTTTGATCAGGGGATGCCGCGTCCCCCGAAGCATAGATTAGTTCGACAAACCCTGTGGAATCAGGCAGGTTTTCTGGCTCACGGATCTGCCTACTCGCCATTCCTTCCCGACCGGTTTGTCCGGCCAGTGGATAACCATGGCTTTCGTCCCCGTTTACAGCGGCGGGACCGCGACGGCTTCACACCGTCTTCCCTTTTAAACCCGAAAAATCAAGGATACCTGAATCCTCGTAATTTCAAAGAGCGGTTAAATTTGTTATAAAAGAGGGCATCCGCATGGCGAATTTGAGCGGACACCGTTCCGTATCTCTACACTATTTGGCTGCGTGGGTCAAACTGCAGTTTTTGGTTTTGAGTTTTTGTTTTTTGTGTTGCGCGCCAAAAGTTCCGTGAAAAATCCGATGACGCTAATTTCTGCCCTTTTGTAAGGGGATCTAGGAATCAAGGCGGATTTCAAAGCATCAGATGAGACTGAGAATCACCGCCGCCTCGCCCCTCCTTTTAAAAAGGGAGAGAACACGACAAATATTGCGTTTGCGGCACGTTCCGAAGGGACGTGAAAAGCTGGACAGGTCATGATCAGCGTTATAATTCCTACATATAACCGGGCAAAGCTCCTCGTGGAGGCCGTCGGCTCCGTTCTCGCCCAGAAGAACTGTTCCGAAATCCTGGAAATCATAGTCGTCGACGATGGCTCGACAGACGATACGATAGGATCGCTCGCTGCCGTGCCCGGGGATATCCGCTATATTCGTAGCGAACATTCGGGAGTGAGCGCAGCCCGCAACATCGGTATTTCGAAATCCGGCGGCCGGTGGATCGCCTTTCTTGACTCGGACGATCTTTGGCTCCCCGGTAAACTTTGCGCCCAGATGAAATTTTTTTCGGACCACCCGGAAAGCCTGCTGTGCCAGACGGAAGAAATCTGGATTCGAAACGGCAGACGCGTCAATTCCCGAAAATACCATCAAAAACCGGCTGGATACTGTTTCCCTCTTCTACTCGAAAGGTGCCTCGTAAGCCCATCGGCGGTGGTCGTCGACCGCAGGGTCTTCGACTTCGTCGGACTCTTTGACGAATCCCTGCCCGCCTGCGAAGACTACGATCTCTGGCTGCGGATTGGCTGCCGCTTTCCCCTCGGGCTGGTCGAAGAGCCGCTCGTGGTAAAGCGCGGCGGCCATCCCGACCAACTCTCGACAACCGTCGAAAACCTGGATCGATACCGCATAGAGGCCATCTTGAAACTGCTTCGCACAACCCCGCTCGACCCGGATCTGAGGAGCGCGGCTGAGAACATGCTGGAGAAAAAGCGCCGGATTTATTCCGATGGATGTCTCAAAAGGGGCAAGGTCTCTGAAGCCCTGCGAGTGGACGCGCTCGTGCGCGAGGCGTTGCCGAGAGTTGGCGCGCAATAGCTGACTTGTTAAACAAAGATCGCATCCTGCAAATTCTATTTGCACGATAACGTCAAAGTAGTTAAGGGATAAAGGATTGGCCTTCAAACAGCTTGCGTTTTTCGATTTCGTCCTTCTATAATATCTTATTAAAAAGTAGTTTGTCGAAAGATGATCGTTGCTTGAAAATTCGAAAGGAGGAAATTGCATGCTTTTTATGGCTATATTCAGCTACTCTCCCGAGGATAGAAACCTGGTGATCGAGCGTGGCATGGAATCGGAGAAGTCAGCCGGGGTTACCATCAAGGGAGAATGGTTCGATGTCTCCGGCCACAGGGTTTTTCGGTTGTTCGAAGCCGAAGACGATACACATCTTGCGGCGTCCATATTCAGCTGGACAGATCTAGGCGTGGCGGAGATCGTACCGGTTATGGAAACCGAAAAAGCGCTGAAGCTGCTGAAAAGGGCCGGAAAAAAATCCTGAGAAGTATCATTCGTCGACCATAGCCGGTGCATTGGCTGGAGGGTCCCGAAAGCCGGCGGACCCAAGTCTTGGAATATTTGCCGCAAAAGATTTCGGTTTTCCGGCGCATGCAGGCGAATTCGCAATCCTCCTGGCCTTTTTCGATAAGGTCCGGAGGATTTTTTTCACTCATCACTGGCGGGTTCTCAGGAGGTCGGATAATTCGCAGGGCGCACTCTTCACCCCTCACTCTTCACTCTGCACAGGTTTTGTGCGAACTGCTCGCATCGGCCGGAAAGATCCCTGAAAGCCTCGATTCCCGTGCACCCTTGGTTCGTCTCCTCTCAAAGATCACCCCGGACCTGCTCGGCTGGCTTTTTGGAAAAAGATTTCGCCCGGGTCCGTTCGTGGATATTATCGATGCAAAAAGGATATTCCCCGGCACCGGGCGGCATACTCAAGTCCTGAGGAGAAGGTGGAGGCTTTTAAAGCGCCGCATTGTCCAGGTGCCCGGTTCGGTATGCAGTTTCGCCGCCCATGACGTCGAAACCGCTTTTGGAATTGATACCACACTTTCGGACCTGGGGTTCATATGCGGGGCAGGGAGGCAGCCGGGGCGGGTGGAATCCAGGTGGAGGGCCCATGGAAAGGCCGTTGTGTCACGGGCGGCCTCCCGGCAAAAACCTGTCCAGCCTTTAAGCCGTCTGTACTGGGGAGGTTCACGAGGGCGCAAAATTCGGTTCTGGGAAAAACTCGTCGCTACCCAGGCCGGGGAACTCACCCAAATCCGGCGGTTGGCCGAAGAAGTTAGCAGCCGGACAGGCCGGGTCGTTTTGAGCTGGCATAACGCATCGCTTGGGGCCGCCGGGGGATGGGCCTTTGAGGATCTCGCGGCACGGTTTGCCTCACCGGCGCAATACGGCCTCTTCGTTCGGGCGGTCCGGGAAGAGGCGGCACAAATCGGCAAATCGTTTAACTTTTCCGCGGCCATGGAGCTTTTCGACTTGAGGACAGATCGAATCTTTGCCCGCAAGATCGAACTGGCTGAAGAACACTCGCGAATCTGTGCGCTTTTCGCTTCCCCCTCGCAAGAATCCACCACGACAGGGGGGAAATTCGAATGGCCGGGCACGCTCAGTCCCCACCAGCTTCTCCCTGCCGAAAGGGTGCGGGCATGGATCGAAAAAGCGCGGCAGGACTGGCCGCAGGGTCTTATCTTGCTCTTTGCGCTTGCGAACCTGGGGCAGCGAATGCTCGATGCAGGTGAAATCTCGTCGTTTGCCCTGCCCTGGATAGACAAATTTTTCATTTCATCGCGAAGGCGGGCGGACATCTTTTATCTTGAACGGCTGTTTCAATTTGTGTCGGCAAACATCAAACGGCCCCTGGTCCTGTTTTGGGACGACACGGCAAGGCGCGAGGCGCCGAGCCTCGGGCTTGCCCTGCGGGATCTGGCCGGTCGCGGCCTGCCCGTGAGAGGCATAGGCATATTCGGTTGCGGCCCTCCGGCTGCTGCCGCATATTACAGAGAGGAGCGTGAAAATGCCGTCCAGGCCATTCTCAGCGACTATCCCGGGAAAACGCTTTTCGCTCTTCGGCCCCTGAACGAAAATCACTGCCCGGATGCATTCCGTCGGGTCTTCAAAGATCTCGACATGAGTTTTTTCGTAAACTATGATTCGTCCTGGAAGGATGACCTCGCTTTCATTTATACCGGGACGCAGGTTTTTCCTCTGTTGTCCGGGCAAACGGAGATGGAGTGCGAATCGCCGTGGGTCTGCGCCGGGCGGGAGCGGTTCGCTTTTGGAGCATGGTTCAGGCGAATGCTGCGCCGGATTTCACTCGGCAGGCTGGACGGGACACCCTGTCCGCTCTGCATCGAATACGGTGCGTGGGCAAACCTGCTCTGAGTGTGGACCGTATTGGACACCGGTAGTCCAGAATCTCCTTGCTTTATCTTTTCCAATATTGGAAAAACCTTTGGGGTCCCCCCCAATTTATATTGTATCAGTCGGCCGGGCGGCCTTTCATACTGGAAATATCGGCATGGTGGACTTCAAGAAGGCTCGGGAACGCATGGTGGAAACACAGTTGGCGACCCGGGGCATTCATGATGAGCGTATCCTCGAAGCGATGCGAAAGGTGCCCAGGCACCTGTTCGTGGATGAAGCGCTCAGGAACCAGGCCTACAGTGACCACCCGCTGCCGATAGCCGACAATCAGACTATTTCCCAGCCTTATGTCGTTGCTCTCATGACGGCGAGCCTGGAACTCACGGGTAGTGAAAAAGTGCTGGAGATAGGAACGGGTTCGGGTTACCAGTCGGCGATACTGGCGGAGCTGGCGGACCGGGTTTTTTCCATCGAGAGACACCCGGACCTCGCATACCGCGCAAATTCGGTGCTACAGAAGCTTGGATATAAAAACGTGATCATTCGCGTCGGAGACGGTTCCCTCGGCTGGCCCGGCGATGCGCCTTTCGATGGTGTCGTCGTGACGGCCGGCACTCCGACAATTCCCCAGCCGCTGGTGGATCAACTCGCGATGGGTGGCCGGCTGGTAGTTCCGGTAGGCGACCGGCACGCCCAGGACCTCATTTTGGTCAGGCGGACGGCTGGGGGCATCCAAAAAACAAATCTAGGCGGGGTCCGGTTCGTGGACCTGGTGGGGAAATGGGGATGGAAAGAATAACAATCAGCAGTCCGATCATAGGGGTAATCGGAGCAGGAACAACCAAGCCGGATTTGGCCGGGCTCGCCGAGGAGGTTGGGCGTGAAGTGGC
The DNA here is from genome assembly GCA_963826655.1 of uncultured delta proteobacterium. Lineage (GTDB taxonomy): Bacteria > Desulfobacterota > Syntrophobacteria > Syntrophobacterales > Syntrophobacteraceae > SbD1. The sequence continues at coordinate 32,600 of CAWGZP010000125.1, read as the reverse complement.
CCGCAAGGGGGCCGTTCTGATTTGCGGCGGCCTCGGAGGCGTGATGACGGATGCGGCCAGGGGCGCAAAGGAGGTCGGTGGGGTTACGATCGGCATTCTTCCGGGGTCCAGGACCGCGGAGGCCAATGAGTTTATCGATTTTCCGATAGCGACCAACATGGGCCAGGGGCGCAACTCGATCATCGTCCACACGGCCGATGTCCTGATTTCCATCGGGGGCGGCTACGGCACTCTATCCGAAATAGCGCTTGCGCTGAAGATCGGCAAAGGGGTGGTGGCGCTTCTGCCTCAGTATCAGATCCCGGGGGTGCTGAGTGCCCAGACTCCGGTTGGGGCGGTTGACGAGGCCCTGACCCTGATCGAACTTGGCCGCAAATCTCCTAAGGTATTATAGCTGTTTTACGTCCCGGGAGCCGGGAAGGCGTGAGGCTTGCCAGCGCTCTATAGGGTGCCCGGGCGGAAAAACATGGAATTGGCGGGATTTTGGCTGCAAAAAGTAGTGAGGCTTCAAGCTCCATGATAAAACGCCGTCGCAAGAAAGGCCCCTCGGACAGCGCCGCGCGCGCGGGCGCTGTGGAGCAAGGGAACGATATCGAAAGGCTGCGGCTGGAAAACGAGACCCTGCGGAAAGAACTCGCGGGGGTGCTTGCGAATGCCTCGGAAAACGAAAAAATATGGAGGCATTTCGCGGCGGTCGAGAGGCTCCTTTTCAGAGCCCGGGAGCTGGAGAGGCTTATCGAGGACCTGCTCCGGGAGATAAAAGAGAGGTTTCAGACTGGGCTTTTGGTTTTATACCTTTCTCACCCCGAGGCCCTGGAAAGGTATTTCCAGGGTGACTATGAGTCGAGCCGCGAGACGTGGCCGGGGACCTGGATTTCGCCCCTGGATGGAGATGCGGCGCGCGCGCTTTTCGGGCCGGCGCTAAAGCCTGTTCTGTTTTCGGCCGAGGAAAGCGGCTGCCTCGAAATTATTTCGGCCGGGTGCCGGAGCGTGCGCTCCGGGGCGCTGATCCCGCTCAAGATTGGTGAGGCGCTCTTCGGGGCGCTCCTGCTCGGAAGCCCCGATCCCGAAAGATATCATCCTGATGACGGTACCGACCTCCTGGAGCAGCTGGGAGTCAACATAGCCCTGTCCATGGACAATTGCCTCACCTATGAAAAGGTGCGTGACTTCGCGGTGGTGGACCAGTTGACGGGGCTTTTCAATTTCTTTCAGATACACACGATCCTGGAGAAGGAATTCAGGAAGGCGCGCCGGTCCGGTGGTCCGCTTTCGATTTTGCTCGTCGACCTCGATTTCGTACAGGACTGGGAGGAGTTTGAAAGTGGAATGGAGATGCTCAAACATGCCGCCCGGGTCCTCGAAGGCATTCTGCCGGGGGATGACTGCATTACCGGGAGGTACGGGAGCGACGAGTTTCTGATAGTGCTCCCTGGTGTGCCCGAGCAGGAAGCGCGGGAGGTCGTGCCCTATATTTCCTCCACTATGAGAAAATCCCCGTACCGGGACGGCAATACGGCAATTCTCATCACTGCGGCCATCGGGGTCGGGGCGTTGAGCGAAAGCACGGCCGGCGCACAGGACATGGTCGATGCGGCCTACGCCGAACTCTGTGCGGCAAAGCTCCGGCATTCGGACCGTCCGTGAACGCGAATAGCTAAAATAGGCGGACCGTGAACTCGGGCAGATCGACCGATAGCAGAAACCCGGCGCGAGCGGCGAGACAGTGTCGCAATGCAGAGGAGGAGAAATTCCTCGACAAAATCCGATGGAGGGAGGCCTCCGCACATTCATCAGCATATTCGGATGTCGCAACTCAGCGCAGCCGCCGCGTCCTCGGACGCTGTTTGTAGGAGGAGAAATTCCTCGACAAAATCCGATGGGGCCAATTTCTGCTTCCCCCTTTCGTAAAGGGGGATCGAGGGGGGATTTCAAAGCATTAGATGATACCGGAGAATCACAGTCCCTCTGTCTCCCTTTGAAAAAGGGAGGGAAGACGGCAAATATTGCGCTTGGGACACAGTCTCGGCACCCTGGTTTCCCCGCCTTTTGCCTGCCGGGCGATTGACCGGGCATTTCCCCGTCAGTGCCGCTCCCGATGCAGGGGCGCGGATTGCCGCTTGCCTATAGATCCTGCTTGTGATACTAAAGACAGCCTTATCGGGGCGTAGCGCAGCCTGGTAGCGCACCTGCCTTGGGAGCAGGGGGCCGTAGGTTCAAATCCTATCGCCCCGATTAAGTTTAGACCACTTCAGTTTTGTCTGGTGTGTAGGGACGGTGTGTGGTTTTGGATTTTTCGGCACATCGGGCAAATCGTCGAGAACGAAAATTCCTTCCAATTTTAGCATCGCTATTTTGGCGGCTTCATCGACCGGATGAAGATAAATCTCTGTGGTCCTCTTGGATTTATGGCCCAGGATGTTCCCGATAACTCCGGTGGGTTGCTTTTCAATGTCATGCAGGTAGGTGGCAATGAAATGCCTGATTTCGTGGAAGCCGTAATATACATTCTGTGTAATTTTCTTGCCTTTTACTTTCCGAGTAGTTGTGCCTATTGGTTTAATGCCAGCACGGTAGATCCCACCCTCACAGCGGACCGACTCCATAACACAAAAAGGAGCCCGCCTCATGTGCACGCAAGCCCTGTGCGCTCATTACCCCATATCTCACAAAGATTTTATCTAACCTTGACATTCTGTCAAGTAGAGTGTAAAGTGTAAATTAAAATGTCAAGAGAGAAGGGGATTGGCTATGGGTAAAAAATTGAAGTCCGCTCCAGTGTATTTTACCATTGTGCAGGTTCGATTCAATCCAATTCTCGCGCTAGAATCATACGCTCCAAAGATTCAAGAGCGTCTACGCAAGCAGAAATATCCCGACGTGCAAAAGGGAGTTCTTGCTACTATTAACTTTTCTCCTGCAGTGTCAGCGGGAGAGAGCAATGCTCAGATTCCCGTTGGCCAATCGGTTCGCTTCACATTTTCCAATATGGAGCGTACCTCATGTTTCATTCTCGATGAAGGCGCCTTGACATTCCAGACATCTAAATACGATACTTTTGAGAGGTTTGCAGAGAATTTCATAATTGGGTTGGAAGTGGTCCATGAAGCGGTAGAATTAAATTTCACAGACCGAATCGGCGTTCGCTATCTCGATGCCGTCTTCCCTAGGGATGGCGAAAAATTGGCAGGGTATCTCACCGAATCAGTTCTAGGTCTTACTGAAAAATTGGAAGGGAATATTGTTCACTCATTTACCGAAACCCTTGTGAGAAAAGGTGAAGTGAGTGTTCTTGCGCGCGCGATTATCCAAAATGGGCAAGTGGGATTCCCTCCAGATATTCTTCCAACTGGGACAATGCTCAATCTTGATGAAAGATTTCAAAAACTCCAGGGTCTGCACGCTATCCTTGATACAGATGGTTTTACCGAACGGCGTGAACAATTCAGCGTAGAGCGCGTCCGCGAGCGTCTTTTCGCCATACATGGCGAGATCTCGCAAGCTTTTCGTGCAACTGTCACGGAGGACGCGCTGAAAATTTGGGGGTGATTTTATGTCTACTACATCACCGGATGAGAACCGCAGAAACCGGTTTTTCCCAATCGTGCAAAAGGTGGTTATCATTCCCGCACTTGCGTTCGGCCTCAATGTCGGAACCGGGGGGGCCCTCACTCCTGATTACATCAAGGAGAGGGGAGCGAAGGGCTACGAATTCGTAAATTATAAGCCGACAACACCTACGAGTGACCTGTTCTGGACGCGCAGCCCTGCTGATGATCTTGCCCAGATCCGTAATGTTCTACACCCCACGGTCACCGATCTTGCAAATGCGCTTCGTGTATCTCGGCAAGCGGTCTACTCCTGGCAGGCTGGCAGTTCGATAGCTCAAGAAAATGCTGTGCGCTTAGCTGAGCTTGCTCGTGCGGCTGATTTATTTGCAAAAGATGGGCTCACCGTTAACGCGCAACTGCTCCGAAGGTCAATTTATGAAGGAAAGAACCTCTTGGAAATCGTGCGTGATGGTGGGTCGGTTCAAGCAGGGGCGCAGATGCTAATTGAGATTGTTCGGCGCGAGGCCCGCCAACGCGAGATTTTGCAAAGCCGATTGGCGAGCAGGCCACGTTTGTCTCGTGATGATTATGATGATTTCGGTACCCCGATGCTCGACGAAAGAGGCTGATGATTAATGGCGGACTGGGACCGTGGAGTACCGTGGCGTCAAGGCCATTTCATAACTGCAGAGGATGCCGTCGAACTCAAGCTGATAGTGTCAGAGAATAGCGGTCGAAACATTCCGATAATTATTTCCCATGACTGCGACATCGCTAAAATCCCGGATATTGAGCCTCAGGTCGAGATTATCGTCGGAACCCGCATCGCTGCCGTTGATGGGAATTACACACACTCAAAAAATCCTCGGAAACTCCATCTGTCAGTAAGAGATAGAGATGGTGATTTTGGGTTGCAACTCTTAGCTACAGGCAAACGGTCGGTATCGAAGCAGCAACTTGTTTCGTACGAGCCGTACACCGCCATTACGCTTTTGCCAAAAGAGCTTCTGGTTCTTCAGCGTTGGCTTGCGGCACGGTATCATCGCTCCGCCTTCCCCGACGAGTTCGATCGTCGTCTGCACGAATACGATCTGCACATTAAACTTGTGAAGATTCTTAAGCCTCTTGGCCACCATGTGATAGCCGCTTTCTTCGACATTGATGAAGGCAACAACATAGAAAGAAAAGGTCCGAACGATACATACGCGCTCAGGATCTATCTCCTTTACAGCACGGAGAGCGATCCTCAAACGGCAGAATCAGCGGCACAGAGCGCCGCTGATTCCATTGCTGAAGCATTCCGAAGTAATTATTTTGATTTCAGCAAGAATGTCTGGCAGCAAATTGAGCTTATCGACTGTATGGCTATCTCCGATCAGGTAATGACTTATGCCATGGCTTTGCAGCTCAAAAAGTGGAATATAGACCATCTTAGCTTTCGTACAGAACCTGCACAACCCGTTCTTTCTGATTAAATCTTTCCCTCCCGATTTTTCTGATCCCACTTCCCTAGTTGGATACATACTCATAGCACCGGTATGGGAGCTAATACGCGATAGGGCAAGGGCGGATTGGCAGCCAGGGCGGTGGTCCTCAGCATTTGAACGCCCGAGCGGGCTCTTACCCTTCAACTTCCTTTAGGACTTCAGGTCTCAATTCGGCAATCCTGATGAGTGTTTTTGCAAACCCCGACGGCGCGCGCCTGCCCTGTTTCCATTGTTCCAGAGTGCGCGGGGCCCCCCCGGCACCACGGCAAATCGAGCCTGCGGACGGCCGGTTTTGGGCCTATGAACATGGTGAGGTTGCATGTGACCATGCTTCAGAAGATCTCCATCGTTACAGTATGCTCCTGAATGCCATTGTTGCCGTATCCTAAAACATTCCATTCGGCGCTTTCAGGTTGCACATGTCCGTTGATGTCTGTGGCGCGCGCCATCAGGGTATAAGCGCCAGGGTTACGAGCATCCCAGATATACTGCCATTGCCGCCAGGCATAAGGTTCATTGGGGCCTGTGAATGTTGCCTGCCGCCAGGTTTGAGCGCCGTCTACCGAAACTTCTACGCTTTCGACGGCCGCTTCGCCGCCGTAAGCAGCACCCAGGACAACGACAGCCCCCGTGGGCAGCTTTTCGTTGGCCAGTGGTTGGGTAATGATGCACTTTAGAGGAATTGTCGTGACTACTTCTCCGGTTTTGGGATCTTGCCCCTCTTGGAAAATGCGATAGACATTGTCCATGTAAAAGCCCTCGAAGGGCCTCTCCAACAGCGTTATCCTGGTCAACCATTTGATGCAATTGGCGCCAGTCCACCCCAGCGCCAGTCCTCGCAACGGATAGCCATGTTTTAGCGGCAACGCCTCACCGTTCATTTCATAGGCAAGGAGCGTTGATTTTAAACCCTTTTCAATGGGAATGCTGCGCACGAACCTGATCCCGGCAGAACCCGCGGGCTTATCGAAGCCTTCAAAGCCGACATGTTTGGCCGATTCCTTTAATTCGGCCTTCCGCAGCACCTCGTTCAACCATACGCCACCCCAGACCGCATTGCCGACTCCACCAATAGTCCAGGGATTTCCCTTTGCCTTTTCTTTAAGCAGAGAACGACCGTTGCCGGAGCATTCGAGTGTGTTGGCCACGATCTCCTTGGGCATTCGAAGAATTTCGTCAAAGGTGAATTGCAGTTCGTTTTCGACTTCTCCCGTAATTGTCAGCCGCCAGTCAGCAATGTCGATGGGAGTTTCCATCGAGGTATTCTGATTTCTGTCGAAAAATATCGAGTTTGCCGTAATCCAGGAACGAAGATATACAATCGGAGTTTCTGCGTTTAGAGGGTCCTTGGTCATGATCCGCATTTCCTCTGACGTTTTCTTCCCTTCCATACTTTTCTCCTATCAGTGGCTGGGCAGTTTGAAATCCCCATTCGCACGCCCCATATCAAAAAGTCTATGGCTTGCGATATCCTGGCATGCAAACGCACTTTCTTAATCCCGACATAGGCAACTCCATTGACGAGCGAAATAAGCTTCTGCCTTTTTAGCAAAGGCCTTTCTTTTAAAATAATACTTCTATCGTTCCCGTGTACCCGAGCATGTAAATATAACCGCGGCGCGGTTGTAGTGAGCGGGTTCGACTGCGGCCTTCTCTATTTGTAGTCCGCAAGTGCTCCGAGAGGCCAAAATTGCACGTGTAACACGTCGGAACGACAAGAAAAGTTTTCGGTATCGGAGGTCCAAATCCTTTCGCCCCGAATTATCTTATATGCTTAGGACGACTATTCCGATGGACTCAGATGGCATTTACGATCTCATTATTCTTGGCGGCGGCCCGGCGGGGCTCACGGCAGGGCTTTATGCCATGAGAGCGGTGCTGAAGACTATCCTGGTTGAAAGGGCAACCCACGGGGGCCAGGTAGCCATTACGAAAGATGTCGAGAACTACCCCGGTCTCGATAAGATCAGCGGCCTCGACCTCTCCGATAAGCTTCTTCAGCATGCTCAATCTTACGGCCTCGAGGTCATCCGGGACGAAGCCGTCTCCATCGATCCGGGTCCGATCTCCACTCGGTTTTATTGAGCAACGGGAAGCGTCTGAAAGCGCACGCCATAATTATCGCAACAGGTGGAACTCCCAGAAAGCTCGGGGTCCCCGGCGAAATCGAATTTTTAGGCAGAGGTGTCTCCTACTGTGCAAAGTGCGATGGTTTCTTTTTCCAGGGTAGGGTTGTGACGGTTGTGGGGGGAGGGGATACGGCGCTCGAAGAGGCGTTGTATTTGTCAAAGCTTGCTTCAAAAGTTTACCTGGTACACCGCCGGGATACTTTCAGGGGAAGCAAAATACTGCAGAAAAGAATCGGCGAATCGAACGTGGGGTTGGTTCTGAACTCGGTTATCACCGAGATACGAGCAAATGAAGATGGGGTGGATTCAATCGCCGTGAGGGGTCTTCTGACCGGCAGGACGAGCACCATTGAAACGGAAGGGGTTTTCATCTTTGTCGGTCTTTTGCCAAACAACCTGATTGTGCCCCCCGGAATAAAACTTAACAGTTCGGGCTATGCGGTAACCGACGACAAATGCGCCACCAGCATCCCGGGCGTTTACGTTGCCGGTGATCTGAAAACAAAATATGCAAAACAGATAGTGGTTGCCGCGGCCGAAGGCTGCACAGCCGCCCTGGCAGCGGCTGATTATATCGATGAAAAGAAGGATGAGCTGGGAATTTGTGTCGCCCACTCCACGTGAACAAACCCCCGAGTTCAGATTCGGGAGTCCGGCGTAAAGCCTTGACCAGGCATTTGATCGGGCAAAGAGACGGTTTGGAACCAATAGGCGCAAAGACGTTCCAGCGCCTTGACCATATCCTTGTAAACGGTCGGCTTCGTGATAAAAGCGCTGCCCCCTAATCTGTAGATACGGAGCATGAGGTCCCTGTCCCTGGACGTTGTCAGCACTACTACTGGAATCGTACGGATATCCGGGTTGTTTCTGATCTCCTGCAGTGTCTGGAGCCCATTTTTTTTGGGCATGTCGAGATCGAGCAGGATAAGGCTTGGCCGGGGCGCGAGGCTCGGGTTGCTGGTATCGGCCCCGAGCCGTGAGATACTCTATAGCTTCTTCCCCATCTTCAACGGAACGGAAGGCAACGTCGCATTTACATTCCTTGAGAGCTTTCATTACCAGAATGATGTCGTCGAAATCGTCATCCGCCATGAGGATGATCTTCTCTTTCAAATCACTTCCGGCCATCGTTTCCTCTCACGACCACCCAAAGGCTCAGCAGCCGCATAAGTGCGTGCAACTACTAAAAAGTTAAGTAGATTCCAAAAGTTGTCCAGTAGATCGCGGGCCAAATCCGGAAGAGAATCTTTCCGCAAAGGTAAGCTAGCGAAATAGAACGTATTTTGCTCGTTCCGCTCATGTATGTTTAAATTAGTTGGGGGAGGTTGAATTGGCGGTCCAGCAAGTCACTTCCCAAGGGGGCCGGTGGAGACGGTATTTGAGAAAAATCAAGCCCCAGGTGATCCTATGACGCTGACAGAGAAATTACTACTGGCATTTGCGGTCCAGCTCACGGTCTTCGTGGCGTTGCTTGCGGTAAGCTATGCTACGATCGAGAGAATGGTGGTGGCGAGGGATTGGACACTGCATACCCATGACGTTTTAAAAAAGGCAAGTGCCGTTGAAACAGACCTCATCAGCATAGAGACTGGTGAAAGAGGGTATGCAATTGCGGGCAGGGAAACCTACCTTGACCCTTTGACACTGGGGATTCATTCCCTCCAGAGCGACTACAATACGCTCAAAGTCCTCACAACGGATAATCCGAAACAGCAGGCCGCGCTGAGCGCATTCCACGATGGTTACCAACGATGGCTTGAAACTGAGGTGTATCCGCTCGTCGCCCTTCGCCGTGAAGTCAATAGCGGCTCCAGGCCCCTTCAAGCGGTAATAGATTTCGTCGATTCGGGAAATGGCAAAAAACAGATGGACGCCTTGCGTGAAGATTTGTCGCAAATTACCCGGGCGGAACTATCCTTGCTTAGAGAGCGCCAGGCAAACCTGACAGACCTCATGGCGGGGACCAAAGACCTTATTGTTTTTGGTGGGGCGGCAGGAGTTCTAATCGGTATCGCCATCTCCCTCCTGGTTGCAATAAATATCAAGCGTCCATTAGCCGAAGCCGTCAGGTATGCGGAAAAGACTAAAGCCGGTAACTTTTCAGCAAAGCTTACCTGGAACCGTAAAGACGAGATAGGCGCTCTCCTTTCGGCCCTCCAGTCGATGGTAGGCAGGATCAGAGTTTACACTGCAAAGTTCAAAGAACAGTCGGCGCTTCTTGACCTCGCCCATGACGCGATTTTTGTGCGGGATATGGATGGCAGGATAGTATTTTGGAACAGAGGGGCCGAGCAGACCTACGGCTGGTCGGAGGATGAGGCTCTAGGCAGAGTTCCCATGGAGCTGTTGCAGGCTCGGTATCCCGCACCTTTGGAAGATATAATTGAGACTCTCATCGCCAGCGGCAGTTGGGAGGGTGAGTTGCGGCATGTGACGCGCAACGGCAGACCCATCATTGTTGCAAGCCGTTGGGCCGTGAGAAAGGATAGCCACGGCAATCCATCGGGGTTCCTTGAAATCAACCGCGATGTGACCGAACATAAGGAAGCGGACAAACAAATGCACTCCTCGATGAAAAAACTCGAGAACAGCATTGCGTTATTGAAGGATTTTGCTTTTATAGCTTCCCATGACCTTCAGGAACCGCTCAGAAAAATATCTATTTATAGTGATATACTGGGAAACGATTATAGGGAGGCCCTCGGCGACGAGGGGATGCAATATCTGAAAAAGATCCAGGGTGCTTCAGTTCGTATGCGGGAACTCATTGAATCCCTACTGCTCTACTCCCGTGTTACCACCCAGGGCGAGCCGTTCGTTCCTATCGAATTGGGGGCGCTGATCGAGGAAGTAATCCTCGAACTCGAACTTCCTGTCCATGAAACCGAAGCCAAAGTTGAAATACGCGATTTGCCAAACCTCCAGGCCGATCCGAGTCAAATGCGGCAACTCTTTCAAAACCTGCTTGGCAACGCTTTGAAATTCCACGGGCAGGACACGCGCCCCGCGGTAAAAATCTATGGGTTACCATGCTGTGGGGATGGCTCGTGCCGGATATTTGTGGAGGATAACGGGATAGGTTTCGATGAAAAATACCTGGATTTGATTTTCCAGCCCTTTCAGCGACTTCACGGAAAGAGCAGCCAGTACAAAGGTTCGGGCATGGGGTTGGCTATTTGCCGCAAGATCGTCGAACGGCATAATGGGATTATTACGGCCAGCAGCAGGCCGGGAGGTGGAAGTACTTTCATAATCACATTGCCCAAAAGCCAGTTGGAAGAACCTCCTCAGGAGATGCTTGCCGCCTAGAAAGCCGTTTCTATTTTTCACTTTCGCCGGCCGCTAGAGTTTCACGAAGCCCTCCTGGAGCAAGGTCCTGGAAGGATAATAGCTCCAAAGCCGCACATTGTGACGTCCCGCCGCTGTGTCTTCCTGGGTCTCCACGTAGGTGCAATAGGGCGCGGAGTCGACCCAGGTGCCACTGTTGGCATAAATCGAGCGGCTGGGGAGATCGAGATGGATATTTTCCACCCCCGCAGCCTCTTCCAGGATATAGCTTTTCTTTAGGTCTGCCCTATGGGTATGCCCGAAAATGACGATATTTTGGCCTGAGCCAAAGAGGGAAAAGTAGACGTGTATTGCCGCCAGATAGAGATTACCGATATCTCCGATAACCGCTGTCATCCAATCAATATCCGGCCGATGTTCCTTCCATTTCTCGATAAGCTGTTCATAAAGCGAACCGATGCCCCCTACAGTGCCAGGAAAACCGGCGATTCCATTCATATCGATGGGGTCGGTTTCTTTGAGTCCGGCAGCATTTGTTATAGCCTCAAATACTTCTTTGATGGGATTGAGGCTGTCTTTAAACTGCGTGGCGAATTTTTCCAGGGTGTCGAAGAAACCTTCTGAGGTCCCGGTTTTAGAGACCTTGTAAGTCACCATACGGGAGATGAAGTAGCCGATGGGAAGTAACGACGGCGGGTTCGTCCACGTGTCGGAAGCATTAAAAAGGCAGTAACGGTTGCCGTGTTCCGCCACCAATTTCCCGCTGCGGTACACCCCGCTGGGCAGGTTGGGATCGGAACCATCGCGGATCCCGGGAAAGACGGTCTCCATAAATTGCCGGGGCTCTTCCGGGTCTTTGGTTGACAAGGCCATATCATGGTTGCCCGGAACGTAGGTTAAGATCCCGCGTTTCGCCAATTGCCGGAGGGCGTCCATGACCCGCGAGTTGGCGGGGTTGTCATGGATTGCCTGGAAAGAGTTGAGGGGAACCATGCCGGTGGGAATCACCCACCTGTCAAAGAGGTCTCCCAAGATCACCAGTTCGGCCACCTCGGGGTCGCCGAGTTGATCGGTCAGGAAGTCTGCCAGATGGGGAATATTGCTCTGGAGCCAGCCATACGGGTGAGGTCCTTCAAAGCTCCTGGCATCGCCCAAATGAATGTCGCTTATAAAAATCTTTTTCGTCCCGGCGGTCGTCATAAGGAGTTCCTCCTTTCCGGCGCTGCGATCCTGGTTGCTGCAAAGTCCCGATCGACATTTTTTTTAGCGAGGATAATCCTATTAATTGGTGACGCGCTGTGGTTCGCTTAACGAAATGCCACAGTTCATCTTCCGGGCGCATCGAGTATTTTGGTCTTTTTCTTCAATGTGAACAGTATAAGGAAGGTGATCAAACCGATAGCGAAGAGTATCCACCACCCCCAGTGTACTTGCGGATCTTTGCTGCGTACAATGATTTCCCTGGCAAGAACCAGGAATGTAAAGGAGGCGATTATCGCCAGGAACCCATGATATTCTCTTTTGAGGAGTTCTCTGGTCGAAAAAGTTAGGCTCGGAGACTTCCAGTTTTTGAATCGCGGGAAAAAAGCCGGAGTTTTTTCCGCCCACTCCTGGTAAGGGATACCGAATTTCTCCCGCAGGAATTCCTCTTCGGCGAACGCGATGCGTTCATAATATATCCAGAACAATAACATCCCTATCAGGGCAAAAGACCAAACTCCGATAAAGAGCAGCAATCCCAGAATCATGATCAGATTTCCCAGGTAGAGGGGGTGCCGAACAATGGAATATATGCCGGTAGTATTTAGCTCACTTGCAATTTGTCCTTTGGTGTTCCTGCCCGATGTTCCGGAAGGGACATAAGCGACTGTAATGCAGCGGATAGACAAACCAAACAGCGAGAGGATAAAGCAAAAAGCCTCCCAGTATTGACTGCTTGGCACAGAGGCCCCTGTGCAGCCGGCAGTTTGATCGTATAAGGCTATCAAAAACATGGGTATAATAAGCAGCGGCAAATAACTTCTCAATCCGAACAGCCAGTTGCCTTGCTTTTCCCATTCTTCCCTTAAGGCCATTTTTTCTCCTCGCACAAAAACCGTTCCAGGGGAACTACGCATTCAGACTGCAATTGCAGGCCTGCTGCCACCCGCAAAAAGCGCTACCGTCCGGTAAACTTCCGATCCACAGCCACGATTGCCTCGAAAAGACGTGATAGGCAACGCAAAAGCATACAACCTGGCAGGCGAACATACAAGTGACGGGTCATCTCCTCCAAAAGCCGAAGGCAGTCTCTCTCGCCGTCTGGGTGATGTCCGGATGCAGATGACGCAACATTTCAGTCTCGGAAGGCATTAGCGGCGGGCATGCAGAAATTCCATGCCTGCAAACGAAATCGGAACGTGAGGATTTGAACAGGATTGGCCCAAAATGTCAAATGAAGACGTACCCATTTCCATTGTCTTATTTCTCATTTTTTGATTGGATAAATCCCGCATAGGTTATTATCGGCTGGAATCTCGTGTGACGATGAAGGCGATTGCCTGATTATGTAATAAGCTACGAAATAGTGCGAGGGAAGGTTGCTTTAATAAATTGAGGGATGTATACTGCAAGTCAAATTAGATTTGGTGGATAGAATATCTTCAATCTTTCCTGCCATCAAATCCCCATCAGTCACTGACCCACTGCACCTGCAAAGATTACATCTGCGACAGCAACCTGGTTGGCGACGATGATTTTGGCGCCGGCCGCACAGGTGTACTTTATTCAAGCCTACCGTGCTGAGCGCTCTGGATCAAATACTTTAACCGAGTTTCTGAATCGGGGTTTAGCTGCCTGGCGCAAGAAGCGGCAGCGATCTTTCGATCCAAACCCTACAGATCCGGAAAGCTCAAGGATTACAGCTCATATGACTTTTGAAAGTCTAAATCTGGCTCCACCCATCCTGAAGGCCCTGACACAATGCGGCTACACCAGTCCCACCCCGGTGCAGGCACAGGCAATTCCGAAAATACTTGCGGGAGGGGACATTATCGCTTCGGCCAATACGGGTACGGGCAAGACAGCCGCGTTCGTTCTGCCGATACTCCAGCGTTTGGCAGCCGCCGGGCCCACTCAGGAGAAGTGCCTTCGCGCCTTGGTGCTAACACCTACGCGCGAACTTGCCACCCAGATCTTGCAGGCTACGCGGAACTACTCGAAATTTCTCAAGGTACACAGTATCGCTATTTACGGCGGAATGCCTTTTGGCGATCAGATACGGGCGTTGTCCCAGTTGCCGTCCATGATCATTGCCACTCCGGGAAGGCTGATCGACCACATTTGGCGCGGCCGAATCAATTTGTCCAATGTCGAGATGTTTGTCCTTGACGAAGCCGACCGCATGCTCGACATGGGTTTCATCGATGATGTGGAATTTGTATCGGATGCCATGCCGGAAGGCTGCCAGACCCTGCTGTTCGCCGCTACAATGGGCGATGCGGCGGCGAGGCTGGCGCGCAAATTCATGAAGAATCCGGATCGCGTCGAGATTGCCCAGGGCAAAATAACTCACGACAAGATCGAACAACGGTTGCATATCACGGATTGCCTGCAGCACAAAAACCGGTTGCTGAGGCATCTTTGTGCTGACAAAGCGGTTACGCGGGCGATTGTCTTTTCCGCCACAAAGAGGGAGGCCGACAGCCTGGCTCATGAGCTGAGCAGGGAGGGGCACGCAGTGGCCGCGCTCCACGGCGATATGACTCAAAGCGCCCGGAACCATACCATGGACAATATGAGGCGCGGCAAGATCAGAATACTGGTAGCCACCGACGTTGCCGGCCGCGGGATCGACATAACGGGCATCAGCCACGTCATTAACTTCGATCTGCCGCATTGTGCGGAAGATTACGTAAACCGCATAGGCAGGACGGGACGGGCCGAAGAGTCGGGCGTCGCTATTTCCCTTGTCTCACGCGCCGATCTCCCATACCTGGACCGTATCGAGCGCTACATTGGGCAAAATTTGACAGTACACGTAATCCCCGGTCTGGAACCGGCTCAGGGATTCGTTAATCCCGCCAGGTCCAAGCCCAGTCACAACGCAGCAAGCGGAAAACGTGGTGCGCCAGGCCGTCGGCCCTTGCCCCGGGATCACAAGGGGCCAGGTGGGAGCCACAGGCCTAGAATCCACCGCAGAGGCGCGGAAGGTGGATCCACCGCAGAGACGAAAAGATCCTAGAGACGAGAATCAGAATCCGCTGCAATGCTTCTCTATTGCGCTCCACTCGTGTCATTGAGTTACTTTAAGCTAAATTGCTTTTTTGTGGGGCGGGCTTTTCAGCCCGCCGACCACAGGCACAAACTGGAAACAGGGTCCCAACGCCTTGAGTTACTTCGGTGAGCTTATCTCGCCGATCAGTTCGGGGGCTCTGTTGCAACCTTGCATGTCGCAAGTTCCTCCTCGTGTTGGATGGATGAAGGCGTCGTCCAACTGTGTCCGTCCCGCGCAATTAAGATATCCGCTCCTTCAGGGCCCCAGCTTCCAGCCTGATAATTTGGGAAATCGGTCGATTTGAGCGACTGCCAGGTCTCCAGGATCGGCGCAATCACTGCCCACGCGGCCTCGGTCTGGTCCGAGCGCATAAACTGTGTGGCATCCCCCCGGACAATATCGGCCAAAAGCGTTACGTAGGCTTCCGGGGTGCGGACTTTGAAGGCCTGACGATAGTAGAACTGCATCATTACCGGAGTGAGGGCCACACTCTCGCTCCCGGGGTATTTGACTTCGAAGCGCAGAAAAATGCCTTCCTCCGGCTGAATGGCGAACAGCAGACGATTGGGCCTGGAATCGAGTAAAGCCGAGGCGGGAAAGCTCTGGTGGGGCACGGGCCGGAAATGGATCGTGACCTCCGAGGTCCTGGCTGGCAACCGCTTGCCCGTGCGCAGGTAAAACGGCACATCCTGCCAGCGCCAGTTATCAACGAAGAGCTTAACCGCCGCGAAGGTCTCCGTAGAGGAATCGACGGCCACGCCGGGTTCGGAGCGATAACCGTCGACATGCCGGCCTTCCATCCATCCCGCCCCGTATTGGCCTCGGACGGCCATCTCATGGACCTGTTCGGGATGGATTCTCCGTATCGCGCGCAGCACGTCCACCTTCTTGTTGCGGATTTCATTGCTGTCGAATGTGACCGGGGCCTCCATAGCTATGAGACAGAGGATCTGAAGAACGTGGTTTTGGACCATGTCACGCAACGCGCCCGCGTGTTCGTAATAGCCGGCCCGGCCCCCGATCCCGTCGCTTTCCGCAATGGTGATCTGCACATGGTCGATGTAGCGGCGGTTCCAAATCGGCTCGAAGAGCGTGTTGCCGAAGCGGAAGGCAAGGATATTCTGGACCGTCTCCTTACCGAGATAGTGATCTATGCGATAGATTTGCGACTCATGGAAGAACCTGGTGAGCAGGGCATTCAATTCCATGGCCGAATCGAGATCGTGGCCGAAGGGTTTCTCAATGACGATACGGGCATGTTCTGTGTTGAGCTTGGCGCTCGCCAGTCCCTGGGCAATAGGTTTTAAGAGGTCCGGCGGCACCGCCAGGTAAAAGATTCGGGTCGCGCGTGAGCCCCACTTCTCATCAAGGGCCGAAGCTTTCCCGGCGATCCCGCTAAACTGCCGGACATCGTTAACGTCGGCTGAATGAAAGGAAATTCGCGATGCAAAGTCCTCCCAACTCTTGTCGTCCGATATACCCCGCTCCGAGAATTTATCGACCCCCTGGCGCAGATGATCGCGGTACTCATTATCGGCCATCTGCTTGCGGGCGATCCCGATGACGGCGAATTTATCGGGCAGGCGCCGGTCCATAAAAAGGTTGTAGAGGGCCGGCACGAGCTTTCGCCACGCCAGGTCGCCGCCTCCCCCGAACACGACGAACAGGACAGAGTCGTTCATTTTTCCGGACTGCGTCCGGGATTTGTTCACTTTGCGCTCCAGTTGGCCGTTTGAAAAATTTATGGGAGACTTACTCACTCTGCGCTCCAATCAGTATGAAATACTTTGCCCGGCGTGTCTTTGCGTTCGTAGGTGTGAGAGCCGAAGTAGTCGCGCTGGGCCTGAATCAGGTTGGTCGGAAGCGATGCGCTCCGATATGCATCGAAGTAGGCAAGGGCGGCCGAAAACCCCGGTGCGGGCAATCCCAGTTCCGCCGCCGTCGCCACCACAGCCCTCAGGGAGTTCTGCCTTCCGGCGGCCGCCATGCCGAGGTGCTGGTCCAGAAGAAGGTTCGAGAGGCCGGGGGCACTGCCGTAGGCCGCGCGGATATCTTCGAGTAGGGCCGCGCGAATGATGCAGCCTCCCCGCCAGATCCTTGCCACCACTTCCAGATCCAGTCCATAGTCATGGACTTTTGAACCCTCGCTCAGCAGCGCCATCCCTTGTGCGTAGCTTATGAGCATGCCCGCATAATATGCATTGGCAAGTTGTGTGGTCAGCCAATCACCGTTGCCCCTGAACTGCTTCCCTGTGCCGATCAACGACGTGGAGGCCTTTTGGCGTTCGTCGACACGGTCTGAAAGATTTCGCATCGTCAGGGCCGCGTCGATGTTCGGCGTCGGCACCCCGCGGTCCATCGCCTCCCATGAGGTCCATTTGCCGGTGCCCTTCTGCCTGGCTCTGTCGAGGATCATATCGACCAGTGCAATCCCGGGGTTACCCGGATCCCTGAAGCGAAATATGTCGGCAGTGATCTCGAGGAGGTACGAAGCCAGTTCCGTGCCGTTCCATGCGGAATAGATAGTGGCTAGCCGGTCAGGCCCCATTGCCATCCCCCGGTTCATGATATCGTAGGTTTCGCTGATAAGCTGCATGAGGGCGTATTCGATCCCGTTATGGACCATCTTGACGTAGTGGCCGGCAGAGCCGCTCCCGAGGTGAGCGACGCACGGGTCGTTATTTACGTGGGCTGCGATCTTTTCGAGGATCGGGCGCACTCGTTCGTATGCCTCGGCGGCCCCGCCCGGCATGAGACTCGGTCCATAGCGTGCCCCGCTCTCTCCCCCGGAAATTCCAAGTCCCATGAAAAGCAAGGACTTTTCAGCCATCAGCGTGGCCCTTCGATCTGTGTCCGTGAAATGAGAGTTGCCTCCGTCGATAATCAGGTCCCCTTTGTCGAGCCAGGGCATGAGGGAGTCGATCACATCGTCAACCGGCCGGCCGGCCGGTACGAGGGCGAGGATTGCCCGGGGGCTGCGCAGGAGGCCGGCAAAGTCTCGCGGCGATTCCGCTGCCTCTATTTTGCCGCCTTCATGTTTTTGAGCAAATTCCCGGGCTCTGCCCGTGTCAGCGTCGTAGATGGCAGCCGCGAATCCGTGATCCGCGATATTGAGGGCGAGGTTCCCCCCCATCGTGCCGGCGCCGATTACGCCGATGTCAAATCGAGCCTCTGGCATCTTGACTCCCATATGGTTAGTGTGACGGTTTGCGGATGTAGATGAATTCTACATTCCCGCTCCCTGTTTCCGGGTTCGCAAAGGGGCGGTGGGCTGCGCTCCGCTTAGCCTGCGAACTCCCCCTGTTTGCTAACCGATAGATGAGGCTTTTTGACGCCCTATCTTCCACATGATCTCCTTTACCTTTGCCGCGATGGCCTTGTGAGAAATTCCTTCGTAATCGAGAAGCTCGTCGGGCTTGCCGCTCCTTGGCCTTCTTCGCACTGCCAGGGAATATACCGGAGCGGCAGCCGGCGTAAGAAGGTCTCTCACCGCCTCGCCGATTCCTCCGGCGGGGTGGTGGTCTTCAACGGTCAAAACGAACCTCGTGGAGTTTGTCGCATCCTTGAGCGTAGCCTCGTCAAGGGGCTTGATGCTGTACAGGTCGATTACGCGAATCGAAATCCCTTCTTTTTGCAGCTCTTCCCAGGCCTTCAGCGCCTCATGCAAAGTCACGCCGGCTGCCGCAACCGTCGCAACGTCACTGTCGCTTTTGCGCAGCACCTTGCTCCCACCGATGACAAAAGCTTCATCCGGGCCGTAGAGGATCGGCGTAGCCATCCTCGTAGTCCGAATGTAGACGATTCCAGAGTGCCTGGCGGCCTCTTCGACCAGCCGTTCGGTCGAAACCGCGTCGCTGGGATAGAGTACTACGCTGTCCAGAATCGACCGGAACATGGCGATATCTTCAAGGGCCATCTGGGACGGGCCGTCCTCTCCGATGGATACCCCCGCGTGGGAACCTACGAACTTTATGTTCGCATTGGAGTACTGGCTCATCCTTATCTGGTCGAATGCACGGCTCATAAAAGCCCCGAACGTCGAAACGAAGGGGACCTTGCCCCGTCTCGCAAGGCCGACCGCCGCGCCTGCCATGTTCTGTTCGGCTATGTACATTTCAAAGAAGCGGTCCGGCCAGGCGCTTTTGAACTCCGCCGCGCCGGTCGAGTTGCTCACCTCGGCATCCAGGCTCACGATATCGGGGAATTGGGGATAGATGCGCGCAAGCGCCGCCCCGAACGCCATCCTGGTGGCAACGGGCTTATCCGCCGGATAATCGGGCTTTTCAGGCTTCCGGGCCTGCGGCGTTTCAGGCCTCAGATCCGAAGGCTGGGGGATCTCCCCCCTGACCGAGCAGTCTATATCGCCCAGTTCGACCAGGGCGCGCTCAAATTCATCCTTCTTCAGGGCCACCCCATGCCACCCATTGTGGTCTTCCATAAAAGAGACCCCTTTACCCTTGATCGTTTTGGCTATAATCATGACGGGCGCTTCGCAGTGAAGGGCTTTGTCGTATGCGGCCAGGACCTCGGGATAGGAATGTCCGTCGATGACGATCGTCTCCCAACCGAAGGCGCCGATCCTTTTGGCGTAACCCTGCAGGTCATGGCCGTACATGGTCTCGCCCCGCTGCCCCAGCCGGTTGACATCGAGTATGCCCACCAGGTTGTTTAACTTGTAATGGGCGGCGATCTGGATGGATTCCCATTGTGAGCCCTCCGCCATCTCGCTGTCGCCCAGGAGGACATAAGTCCTGTACGGGAGCTTGTCGAGATATTTGGCGTTAAGGGCCATGCCAACGCCGATCGAGAGCCCCTGGCCCAAAGATCCTGTCGCGGCCTCGGTATAGCGGAATGCAACGGTTGGGTGGCCTTCCAGGACACTGCCAAATTTCCTGTAGGTCATAAGCTCTTCTTCGCTCAATCCACCGGCAACGGCCCACAAGGCATAGTAAAGCGGCGATGCGTGGCCCTTGCTGAAAATGAGACGGTCGTTATTGGGATTTTCAGGAGTATTGAGGTCGTACCTGAACGCACCGCCAAACATGAGGCCCGCCATGAGTTCGGTTGCCGACAGGGACGAAGACGGGTGTCCCGACCCCGCCTCGGTGGTCATGGCAAGGCTGTAGTAACGAATCAGTTTGCTGATCTTTTCAAGTTTTTCACCTTTTTCGTCATCGCTCATTATAGTCTCCTCACCGCAAGGCTCGAACATTCTCAGGGCTTGACTCAGCCGATCCGGCCCCCCAAGTCCCGGTTCACACTCTCCGGGGCGCCCAGGCGGCCTTCAGCGCATTTACATTCCTAATATAATCAGGTCCATCGAAGATCGCAGACCCGGAAACGAACACGTCTACGCCCGCCTCCGCCAGATCGCCTATAGTGTCGGTGTGGACGCCCCCATCCACTTCGAGCAAAACGTCCACATGGGTTTCATCGATCAGCTTGCGGCATTGCCGCACCTTGGGCAGGACGCCCCGGATGAATTTCTGCCCTCCAAAGCCCGGGTTGACCGTCATTAGTAGAATCATGTCCAGGTCAAAAAGCACGTGCTTCACGCCGTCAAGAGGTGAAGCAGGGTTCAGAGCGGCGGTCGGGCTCACCCCGAGTTCCCTTATCCTCTGAATGACCCGGTGGAGGTGGAAGGTCGCTTCGACATGAACGCTTATCCGGTCGGCGCCGGCGTCTGCAAAGACCTCGATATAACGTTCGGGTTTGTCGATCATGAGGTGTACATCAAGGGGCAGTGAAGTCGCTTTTCGGATAACCCGCACTACGTCCGGACCGATAGTGATGTTCGGAACGAAAAAGCCGTCCATTACGTCTACATGGATCCAGTCCGCTCCGGCAAGCTCCACCGCCTTGACTTCCTCTGAAAGCCTGCCGAAGTCCGACGAAAGAATGGACGCAGAAAGTTTCTTCATTTTTCTCCGGACCGATTTCAAAAAGAACTCACCCGCTGACGCCTAGGGAACCGTTATCTTTCTAATGTTAATCATGGAAATGCGAATTTGTGAAGGCGGGCAGGGTGGACAGTCGAATGACGATGAATCGAGAGGCAAAGGAGTTCTCCAAAAGAGCCGGCAAAACCATTGAAACCATTTTTCCGCGAGAACCGTCAACCAAGCGTCCGGTTGTGTATTACCTTTTTTAAAAGAGGGAAAAACAGGGAGCAGCCAGTGGAAAGCGAAAAAGATCGTTCGCCGCCGAAGATAGCCGAGATCCTCGACGCGCACCATGGGGAAAAGCACATCATCGTTCTTCAGGACTACCCGGATCCCGACGCCATCTCCTCGGCTTTCGCCCATCAACTCATAAGCAGCACCTTCGATATCGGCTGCGACATTGTGTACGACGGGAGAGTCAGCCATCCGCAAAATATCGCGTTGGTGAAATTGCTTGGTATCGAACTTGTTCGCTTTGACAGCCTCCTCGAGTGTAAAAAATACGCGGGCGCCATCTATGTCGATAATCAGGGGACAACCGCGGAGAAGATAGTAAGACACCTGGAGGAAGCGGGCGTGGCTGCGCTTGTGGTGGTGGATCATCATGAACTCCAGCAGCGGTTGGACCCGGTTTTCAAAGACATCCGGCGCACCTACGGGGCTGCCGCTTCAATCTACGCCGAATACCTGGAGCAGGGACTTGTTCAAATGGACAAATCCCGCAAGGAACACGTGATGGTGGCCACGGCCCTCACGCACGGTATCATCACCGATACGAACGGATTGACCGGAGCCGGGGCCTGGGATTTCCGCGCCGCCGCCTTTTTGAGCGGTTTCAGGGATGCAGATTTGCTGCAGCAGATCATGAATCAGTCTCGCTCGAAAAAAACCATGGAAATCATTCATCGAGGCCTTGAAAATCGTGTGACCGCTGAGAGTTTTTCAATAGCAGGCATCGGCCGGCTGCGTGCTGAAGATCGAGACGTAATTCCGCAGGTTGCGGATTTCCTGGTGACCGAAGAAAACATACATACCGCGATTGTCTATGGCATCGTGACCGGTAGCGAACACGAAGAAGAGATCATCGGGTCGTTGCGGACAACGAAGATAACCCTCGACCCGGATGAATTTATCAAGGACGTGTTCGGAAAGGATGCATCGGGCAGCTACTATGGCGGAGGCAAGGCCTCGGCAGGTGGCTTCAAAATCCCTGTCGGATTTCTCTCCGGAGGGGAAGGAGAAGCACACGACGAGAAGAAGTGGCAGGTTTTTGCCGAGCATATCAAGCAGAAGCTGTTCGCAAAGATCGGAGTCAAAGAGCGCGTAATCGATCCGGCAAAATGCCCTGCCTGAGGCTTGATTCATTGAAGACTATATGGTCAAACAACCTTCGGGAATTCGAAAGAATCCCAGGGCTTCGCACTGAAAATTGGGCATGGACCGGAAAGTGAAGGTAAATACTAAAATCTCACCACAGTGCCTGCGGTGAGATTTTAGTATTTAAGATTAATTATTTAAGTCATGTCTTTATCGGTTTATCAGGACATCCCCTGATTGTCGCACCCTCCTGTCAAAAGGTCGACAATTTCATCGGGGGTCAATTCGATCTCTTGTTCCTGCTCTTGTCGGGGATTATTTCTGATATTTTTGCGGACCATGGGGAACCTCCTCTTATTTGATAACTATCGTTTGTTGAGGTCCATTCTCTTCTACGCCGCAAAATAACCATCTCCTTGGCTTTGTCAACTTCAGGCCCTCCGCTGCCTGGCCTATAATTTCCCAACGATAATTTTCCCCTTCACTCCAAGGGGGGCACGAAAAGTCCTCCTGGTGTGAAAGCCGTAGACTCCCGGTTGAGGCAATTCCACGTTCATAATCATGCTCCCGGCAGGATGAATTTCCACACTTCTCAAAACCTTGCCGCGAGGGTCTTCGAGTGTGAAATTCTGTACCGAGCCGGAGACGTTGTGAATTTGGACGGCCACCAGACCCGGTTTGTCCACCCGGATTTCACTGGGCCGGAACCTATAGTTTGAGGCGTCTATCGTTATCAGGTTCCCGCCGGCGCTCATAGGCACTGCGGTCTCGACCCTGCCGTTCGAGGCGCAACCCGTCAGGAGCACAATCAAAACCAGGATTGGAAGCACCGATTTCGGGATGGTCGTCCCACCCGGCGTCGACCTGCGCAAGTGAGAATATTTTGAGATGGTCGTTCCGCCTGTCTTAAACATACTCATGCATTGACTCCATGTTTGTTTGATTCACCGCGGCCCGGTTGTGGGCGGCGCATATTCAACTGGCCGAGGCATCCTGGCGGACGCTGTTTTGCGATTTGTGCTCAAACACCCGTGCACGGCCGGGCAAAAGCCGTTATAATGAGGGCTGACAGGTTGAAATATCGCACACAATATATCATTTCCGATCCGGGGCTCAAATATGGAAAAAGGTGTACGCATCGCCGCCTTGTTTAAAAATGAGCGGGAATATGTGGGCAAAAAGGTGCTCGTACAGGGCTGGGTGAGGACGAAGCGCGACTCCAAGGCCGGTATCTGTTTCATCGAGCTAAACGATGGTTCCTGCCTTAAGAGCATGCAGGTGATAGCCGCATTGGACCACCCGGATTATGGTGAATTGCTTGCAAAGATCACAACGGGGGGCGCAATCCTGGCGGAAGGGACCGTGACGGCCTCTCCGGGAAAGGGACAGAGTATCGAACTCCAGGCCGAACGAATCCAGCTCTACGGCTGGGCCGACCCGGCGGTCTACCCTCTCCAGAAAAAGAGGCACTCCTTCGAGTACCTGCGCCAGATTGGCCACCTGAGGCCAAGGACCAACACGATAGGGGCGGCGGCAAGGGTGCGGAACAGGCTGAGTTACGCCGTCCACCAGTTCTTCCAGGATCGTGGCTTCAGCTATATCAATACGCCGGTGATCACTTCGAGCGACTGTGAAGGCGCGGGGGAAATCTTTCGCGTAACCACTCTCGACCCGGCCCGGCCCGGACCGGCGCAGGGCGCAGAGTCCAACTCGCAAGACCTTAACTCAAAAGATCCTAACTCAAAAGACCCTTACCTGGGCGACTTTTTTGCAAAGCCTGCCTTTCTCACCGTGAGTGGCCAGCTTCAGGCCGAGATTTATGCCCTGGCGCTCGGTAAGGTATATACTTTCGGACCGACGTTCAGGGCGGAGAATTCAAATACCACCCGTCATCTTGCCGAGTTCTGGATGGTGGAACCCGAAATGGCTTTCTACGACCTGGAAGACGACGTCGATCTGGCCCAGACTTTCATAAAGGAACTGGTCGGTGTGGTTTTGAACGACTGCCGGGAGGACCTGGAGTTTTTTGCACGCTTTATTGAGCCTGAGTTGATGGGGCGTCTGCAAACCGTGTCCGAATCTGCCTTCGAGGTTATCTCATATACCGAAGCGGTCGATATCCTGTTGAAGTCCAAAGAACAATTCACCTTCCCGGTCGAATGGGGAAACGACCTCCAGGCGGAGCACGAGAGGTACCTTACGGAGAAGATTTTTAAAAAACCCGTTGGGATCGTGGACTTTCCCCGGTCGCTCAAACCCTTTTACATGCGCGTAAACGACGACGAAAAAACTGTAGCGGCCATGGACATACTTGTCCCGGGAACGGGCGAGATAATCGGCGGGTCCCAGAGGGAGGAGCGGACCGAAATGCTGCTGGAACAGATGCGCCTCAAAGGGATTTCGGCCGAGGATTACAAGTGGTACATCGAACTCAGAGAGTTCGGGTCGGTCCCTCACTCCGGTTTCGGCCTGGGACTTGAGCGGCTGGTGCAGTTCGTCACGGGGCTCCCGAATATACGGGAAGTAATTCCGTTCCCCAGAACGCCGGGGCACGCGGAATTTTGAGAGCAGTCTTTAGTCGTTCGTTTAGAGTACTAAAAACCAAAGAGCCAACCGGGATACCGTGCATTTTTCGATATTACACTATTTTTCACATATGACCTAAGGCGTTGACATCGGGTTCGCCTCTCTGTTATAGCTTGACGAGATCCTACCTTTTCAAAATAATGCGGGCAATTGACAAACTAAAGTGGTTCCAAGTCCCTGCAAAGCCTAATTCGAGGAGTGTCGTGGCTATGGCTGGAAAGATTCTGCTTGTTGACGACGATAAAGACGTACGCGATATGCTCAATATTTTCCTTATGTCCGACGGTCATAGCATTGACACCGCCGACGGTGTGAACGCCGCAGTGAAATTAATAGAATCCAACGAATACGACGTCATGCTGATCGACAAGAATATGCCCGGCCTGGACGGAAACCGCGAAGGAGGCCTTGACTTGCTGAGGTTCGTACGTTCACGGTCTTCGTCAAGCGAGGTTATCATGATGACCGGGTATCCAAGTATCGAGACCGTAACAGAGGCCTTGAAACTGGGTGCTTTCGATTACATATCCAAACCGTTCCCTCTGGAGAGCCTGCGGATGAAGATTGACAGGCTTATGCAATACAATAGCTTTATTAACCCGGAATATGCCATTGGCACCTATAGACGAGTCAGGGCGAAAATGCTCGATCTGATAGAGAACAGGCCAGGGATGCCCGATGGTGAACTGGAACAGGCACTGCTCTCCGTAGGAGATGAGATCGACAAACTCTTTGCCGCCCTTAAACAATGTGAAAAGATGGTCCTTTCCGAGAGAGAGTCGCTTGCGCATATTGCAGTTCTCGCCGAACAGTTGAAAGCAAATCTTCCCGCAGCAAAAGAAAGCTACGAACTGGTGGCGCAGATCGCCCGTTTAGCCGATAATCGTCTATAGCCTGCGGTAACCGCCGAGCGCAACGCACGAAGCGCCGCCTCGCGGAGTTTGAGCTATCCGGCTATTCCCCTGAGTTCCCCCGCCTTTTGCGCCTTGAGATACTCGGCGGCAAGCTCCACGTAATGGGGCCATCCATGTTCGATCATCGCCCGTTCATTATCGCCGGTCTTCTTCTTTATCTTTGCGGGCGAGCCCATTGCGACCGATTCGGGCGGGACCTCGAAGCCGGGCGGGAGCAGGGATCCGGCCGCGATGACCGAGCCTTTCCCGACCTTGCAGCCATCCAGCAGGATCGATCCGATTCCGATCAGGCATTCGTCTTCAATCGTGCAGCCATGAACGACTACGCTGTGTCCGATTAACACGCGGTCCCCGATGTTTATTGGAAACAGGCCCCCGGTTGGATGAAGAACGCTATTGTCCTGGACGTTCGTGAAGGACCCTATGCGGATGTAGTGAACGTCACCGCGAACGACCGTGTTGAACCAGATGCTGCTCTGCTCCCCGATGGCGACGTCTCCAATGATGCAGGCGCCCGGAGCTATGAAAACGTTGCCGGCGATCGCAGGCGAAACATCTCTATAGGCCGACAGGTAACCTGCACAGCCCGGGGGTCTATTTTGGGAGGTCCCAGTTGATTCCTGATTCAATTTGTTTTTGCCCTCGCAATAAAGAAAAAAGGTTACCGGCAGTCACAATGGTACCGCATTTATAATATATCGAGGCCGAACCTGCAAGGAGAAGGGAACGGGGAAGCAAGAAGCGGGAAGCGGATTAATAAAAGTTCAGAAGATCGCCGTAAGAGAGCCCGTTGCCGAATCATTGCTAATTTGAAATTGTGTAGATAAAGCCGACCGAGCGTATCGTTTTTATCCGATCGATCCCATTGTATCTGTGACCGAGTTTTTTCCTCAGGCGGCTTAGATGCACATCCACACTGCGGTCATAGGCGCCGAGATCCCGAGCGAGGCCGCTCTGGGCCAATTGCTCACGCGTCACAATATGACCGGCCGCCCTTAGCAATATTTCCAGGAAATTGAACTCAATGGAAGTCAATTGTAATTTTGCTCCGTCACGGCGCGCCACCCGGATCATGCAGTCAAGTTCAATGTCCCCGACGGCTATTATTTCAGGGACCTGCTCAGCCTCACCCTTGAGGTCATCTCCCGCACGCCGGAGAATTGCGCGGACTCTTGCAAGCAGTTCGCGAGGGTTGAAGGGTTTTACGAGGAAATCGTCTGCCCCCAGATCAAGTCCTAAGATGAGATCTATTCTCTGGGTTTGACCGGTTAACATGATTACAGGTGTGTTCTGCCTGGAACGGATCCATTTCAGGACTTCAAAACCGTTCATGCCCGGAAGCGTAACATCGAGCAGGATCAAATCATATTCGTCCTTCGCTTCTGTCAGTACCTGCTTCAAGGCATCCATCCCATTGAAGATCGATATTACCGCAAATCCCGCATGCTCCAGGTACTCCGCCATCGTTTCACAAAATCCTGTGTCATCATCTATCATTAAGAGACGAATCATTTGAATGACCTCTGCATTTTTCAGAATTTTGCATTAACCGCCTGTTTGAGGTTTTGCTGAACTCTGGCCGAAGCGTCCGAGCTTCGGCCAGAGCTTTAAACATCCGCCCCGGGAAATATCCGGACGCTGCTAATCGCTAGCCTGCGGCAAATCCGGTTTAGGGAGTTGCACAGTGTTCTGAAGAGTTAGATCGGGGACGCTGTAGACATAAACGAAGGGTCCTCCCAATACGTAGAGAAAACCGTTTCCTTCCCAAAGACCGTGCGGAAGGGGAGGTGGAGGTGGGGGGAGACTTCCGGATTCGGGCGGTTTAGGCGGAGTCCCCTGAGGGGGGGTAGCATCCGGGAGATCCACTGTACGCAACAGCGTCATTCCAGAAATCTCGTACTGCAGGATCTTGGCGCCCGCTGCCACATAAAGGAATTGCTGGTCGCCGGCAATACCCGTCGTCCCCAGCTTGAAAAAAATGGCCGGCGGCGGTTGCACGCTGCTGCTGGTGGTCTGTTGACCATAAGCCAGCCCGGCAATAGTAAATATTGCCATGCAGAGAATAATTTTGATCAGTGTCTTGTTCACGTTCGTCTCCTTTCCTGGGTTGCCTCTCATTGCCACTGAGCCTGTTTGACATACCGGCTCTTTTTATTCCGGGTTGTTAGCTTTGATCGTTTCTCGCCTCCTTTTATGATTGTTTAGGGTGCTGCCCGGGGTAACTGACATTCCGCGAGTTTCTGGAACCGCTCGGACGTGTAGACTTTAGAGATCGATTGTGGAGAAAGTATGGAGGCGGTATGGAATGAATATGGAGATTAATCGGCAGGATTGACTTCCGGGTACGAATACGCCAGAAATAGAAAGGCATTTTGCCTTGCGGTTAGTCAAGGATCTCTGCGCTTACGGCCACGGGCGGTTTAGCATGAACCTAAAATTCAGGCATAAAGTATTTCTGGCTTTTCTGTTGAATAGCTTGCTCATTGTCGTTTGCATGATCCTGATCGGAAGATACTTCTCCGAGCGCCATTTTGGAGAGTACGTCGGTAAAGTTGAAGCCGAAATGGTCACTAAGCTGGTTGACGCACTGAGTCAGGAATACCTGAGCAGAGGCAACTGGGATTCGGTCCTGCAAAACCCGGGACTTTGGTTCGGCTTGAGAGGGGTTTGGCCTGGAAAGCCACCAGGAACCGGGATGAGCGGCCTGCCGCTTCTACCCCCTGATCCCCCAAGGGGGCAAACAGGAGGAGTACCGCCCCCGCCCGGCGAGCTGTTTCCGCCTCATGCCGGTCCGCCTCCGCAACATCCGCATTTTCCCCCCGTCGCCCTGTTCGATGCCGGGAAACGCCCGCTGACCCAGGTGGATTCTTCTTCGCCGGACGACTATCGGCTAACTCCCATCAAGGCGGACGCCCGGTTGGTCGGGTGGCTTGGTCTCAGAGCGCACGAACGTCCGACTCATCGCCTGGACGATGAATTCATAAGGCAGCAGTCGCAAATTTTTTACGCTATTGGAGCTGTTGCCCTTATTTTGGCGCTTTTCGTGACTCTCGTTTTGTCTCGGCATCTGCTGGCGCCTGTCAAAGAACTGGAGACAGGCACGAAGGCTTTGAGCCTTCGCCGATTTGATACTCGGATCGCTGTCAGATCCAATGACGAATTGGGCCAGTTGGCCGCCGGGTTCAATGCGATGGCCCAGGCCCTGGAAAAACATCAGCAAACTCAGCAACAGTGGCTGGTGGACATCTCGCATGAACTAAGGACCCCGCTGGCTATTCTTCGCGGAGAAATAGAGGCCATGCAGGACGGTGTCAGAACGACCACCAGGCAGGGACTCGATTCGCTTCACCTCGAAGTGATGCATCTGGGGCGAATCGTTGGCGATCTTCATGATCTTTCCTTGATCGAGTCCAGGAGCTTTACTCCGGAGCTTACGGCCGTAAATCCGCTGGAGATTATGACAGAGACGTTGGAGTGTTTTCGGACACGGCTGGACCAGCGTGGCATAAGGCTCGATATGTGTGAAACGATAGAGGGGGACATTCTGATTCAGGCCGATGGCGACAGGCTCAAACAGGTTTTCTCAAACCTCATGGAGAACACATTGCGATACGCAAAGGCCCCGGGAGTTCTTAGAGTTTCCCACGAAGCCGGGTCCGGTGAGCTTTCCGTGAGTTTTGAGGATTCCGGCCCTGGAGTTCCCGAAGAATCGCTCTCACACTTATTTGACCGGCTCTACCGGGTGGACAGGGCAAGAAGCCGGGAGCATGGAGGCAGTGGACTTGGCCTGGCGATATGCAAAAGCATCGTGGAGAGCTTTGGGGGAAAAATTGAAGCTTCTAATTCTTCCGCCGGAGGGTTGAAAGTCAGCATGGTCTTTCCGCGCTGCCATGTGGCGCGGCTTTGATCCCCTTTTAATCATGTACGAATCGGAGGAGGCATGGAGTGAGTCTTAATATCCTGGTGGTCGAAGATGAAATCAAGATTTCGGAAATTTTGAAAGATTACCTTGTGAGCGCAGGCTACAGGGTAACCTGTCTCGATCATGGAAATTTGGTTCTGCCCCATGTGAAACAAAACCACCCCGGCTTGATTCTTCTGGACATAATGATTCCCGGCATGAATGGATTGGATGTTTGTCGCGGGGTCAGGCAGTTTTCCACCGTCCCTATAATAATGATCACTGCCAGGGTCGAAGAAATCGATCGATTGCTCGGTCTTGAATTGGGGGCCGACGACTATATTTGTAAACCTTTCAGCCCCAGGGAGGTCGTAGCGCGTGTGAATGCGGTCCTGAGGCGGCTCCACTGCCCCCATGCTCAAAAGACGCTCGCCTCCGCGGAGTTGGTCCTGATCGAAGAAACTCGCCAGGTCCTCGCCGCGGGAATCGAACTCAAACTGACGCCCTGTGAGTATAGCCTTCTTAAGACCCTGATGGGCCAGCCTGACCGGATTTTTTCGCGAAACGAGCTGATTAATGTCGTACAGGGCTATGATTTCGATGGTTACGACAGGACAATCGACTCCCATGTGAAGAACCTGCGGAAAAAAATTGCGAGACACCTTCCCGGAAAAGAGATCATCAGCACCATTTACGGCGTAGGCTACAGGGTTAATTCCAGGCCGGATTGAGCCCGCCTGCCATGCAAAACTACACAATGCGTTTTTAAGAACGCGTGGAGCAGGAAGCGGATAAGGGGAGGGCTCCATGTCCGGCGCGTTCCCGTTTCCGCCCCCCGGTCCATTGCCCCGCCTTTGGTTTCGATCTATTTTTGCCTGTTCGGACTTTAATGCTTATCTAATTGATATAAAAGACAAATGCCGTGATATAATAGATGAACGCTGGAGGACCGACATGAGTGCGAGGTTTTTGCCTGTAGTGATATTGGTTACCTTGTTTGCGGGTCTTTACTGGTTTGCCGGAACGGCCCATTCGCAGGATGCATACAATTACGACTACACCTGTTACGCCCCCGATGGCACCTGGTACGACTCGCCTGTCCCATGCGGCTACAATTATGACTATAATGATTACGACTACCTCTATCCCGGATTTGGCTTCTACGATTTCGGCGGCGACGGCTATCATCACCATGGAGATTTCGATGCTCCCCACGGCGGTTTTCACGGAGGCGGTGATGGCGGCTTCCATGGCGGTGGAGGTGGCGGCGGCTTCCATGGCGGCGGGGGGCATGGAGGTGGTGGTGGAGGACATGGCGGCGGCGGTGGACACCATCCCTGACGGGGTGCTTGTGATGCATAAGATGCCGTCAAACTCGCCGCACCGGTAAGGGTGATCGGTTCTGACCGGGGAAAACGATTTATTCACCATGTCACCGCGCCTGCGTTGAACCCGCGGGCAACGGAGGCCAATTGATGAAATTCCAGCAGGTTATCTCCCCGGGCATTTGGTTTGACATGGCTTGCCCTGTGCTTATCTTTGGGATGGCATGAGGGTCGTGAGAGTAATGCCATGAAAATAAAGCAGTTTGTTAAACAGCTTGGACTTTTGAAAATCGGTTACCAAGCAGCTTCGATGGAGATTCATGATGGAAATGACAGAGCATGAACTTAATATAACGGAACTGAGACGGCAGAAGAGGCCCTTATGGATGAGTGACTTGGGTGTCGATAATTTCGCAGATATTCTCGGAGGGGGTGGCGATTTATATACTGACAGGTTGCCGCCGGCGTTTCCCCGGCATGAAGGGATGGAGTTGACCCAGTCGGAAGAGCAGGAAATCGGCCCGGTGCGCCTGGAAAAGGAATGAGAGGGGGCCATGCGTTGCTGAGACGGCAGCGAAGTTTTCGTACCAATACCTCCTGTCCCTTCGTGACACCCTGAAACCGTGAAACCCCGGGGCGGGCTTAACGGAGGACAGTCCGCCGGTACTTTTTGAGGCAGGATTTTAGTATTGCCAACTCATTGCTTGGGGTTTATAAATCTTTTCAACCTTTGAAGCTTGAATAACTTAGGCTGTCCGGTCGGTTTTCAGCGGCTGTTTGTTTGAAACGGTCGATTCTATCGCTCCGGATGGCCTCTCTTTTTATTTTTTGAGTATTGACGACGCGAATCGAGGGGATTGCCGATGGCCCGAGTAACGGTAGAGGATTGTCTCAAGAACGTGGACAGCCGCTTTACGCTGGTGCACCTCGCGGTGCGGCGCGTGCTTCAGTTGCGTCATGGTGCGCCTTTGACGCTGGAAAACACAAAAGCTAACAAGGAGGTCGTTTTGGCGCTCCGGGAGATCGCGGCCCGCACGGTAAATGTGGACAATATCCGCGAGATCGAGGAAACCGCCGAACCTGTCGCGTTGGAGCCTGTCGCGTTGCCCGAGGTCGAAGCCGAAAAGATCGAGATCCGGGAGATCCTGCAGGAAGCCACTTCTTATAACGTCTCCGTTGAATATGGAGCTTCGGACGAGTACTTCGAAGAAGTGCCGCCGCCTGAGAGTCCCCAGGAAGAATAGAGCCGAATTGAATGCCTGCGCGGCGACGGCAAGCTGGAAAGCTTGACCACGGACGAAACTCGGGAACAGCAGGTCGAACTGAGATGGAGAGTATCTAATTGAAAAGACAGAACTTGCTTACCTGCCTTGAAAAACGTGACATTCTCAATCGTGCGGCAGTCCCTGTCGACCGGCTTGCCGAATGGGGGAGACTCTACGAGGAAGAAGGGCAGATAAACGACGCTATAGATTTTTATGCAAAGGCGGGCGCGACGGACGCACTGGAAAAGTTGCTCTCTCCAGTGCACCAGGACGGGGATGTATTCGCCTATGGAAGAATCGTAAAGGCCATCGGCCGGGAAGTTCCGGCCGAGGATTGGGTGTCCCTGGGAAAAAGGGCCGCTGAACTGGGCAAAGATGCTTTTGCCCGAGAGGCATTCAAAAGAGGCGGCATGGAAACAGCGCAAGAGGCTAAACCACCGGGGAGTCCGGCGCACTGAGGGGATGTTTCCGGGACGCTCTGCGTTCCCGTCCCAAGCCCAATGAGGCGTTGAGATTCGATCCACAGAAAAGATGATGTCCATGGAAGAGATGCGATCCATGGAAATGCAGTTTCGGTAGCGCGTACAATCCGGGAGGAAGCCGGTCTAAATGTCTAAAAGAGATTATTACGAGATTTTGG
>CAWGZP010000124.1:0-11113 GCA_963826655.1 uncultured delta proteobacterium | reverse complement strand
GTATTTGCGGGTAAAAGAGATATTCGCCCTCGCAGCAGATTCTCTGCCCAAAGCCCCGGAGTGCGCAAGGTTTTTCCAAACAATGCAGAACAAGCTTCACTTCGCGGTCACCGGGAAAACGGCCGCGGAACTGATCGAAGGTCGGGCCGACCACACGAAACCCAACATGGGACTGACCACATGGAAGGGTGATAGTGTCCGCAAAGCAGACGTCACCGTGGCTAAGAATTATCTGGCTGAAAATGAGATAGCGGAGTTGAACAGGGTTGTCGTGATGTGGCTCGATTACGCGGAAGATCAGGCGCGCCGTCGCAAACAGGTCTTTCTGAAGGACTGGGAGATGAAGCTGAACGAATTCCTGGCTTTCAACGAACGGCGTGTTCTGGCTAACGCGGGGGCGGTCAGTAGAGAAAGTGCCGACTGTAAGGCTGAGTTGGAATATGAGCAGTTTGCCGCCCGCAGGCGTGACTTCCTTGAAAAAGAGGGTGAAAGCGACCTGATCGCGACCTTGGAGGAAACCGCCAAATCGACACTCGCGAAGAGAGGAAAGAAGCGGTCATGAGGCTGCATTTCGAACCGGACCTTCCTTATCAACTCCAGGCCATCGAGGCGGTCTGCGACCTGTTTCGTGGCCAGGAGATCTGCCGCACCGAGTTTACCGTCACTCAGTACGCATTGGGAGGATATCAGAAGCTTGCCTTTGCACAAAACGATCTGGGCATCGGGAACCGTCTGACTTTGCTTGACGATGAAATCCTGAAAAACCTGAACAATATTCAACTTCGCAACGGTCTCCGGCCTTCTGCTAAGCTAACCTCGGGCGACTTCACCGTGGAGATGGAGACCGGCAAAAGAAGATTGCGGAATTTAGGGATTTAGGAATTGAGCGACTCTTAATCTGCGTCATCTGCGGATAATGGCCTTTTTAGCTGTTCATCAATATGGGATAGCATTATGCTATGCTATTCCATATCGCATCATGCTGTATCATATCGCACCATATCATACCCTTCTATTCCATATCCCACCATGCTATTCTTTTTGTCCCACGAATTCCGCAACATCAGCGGAGACCTGCCGGAGCAAAACATCGAGAACGTAGACAGTGACACATTTTACGCTTTTCCTTTCCACCGCGTAGCGAGTGCCGGTTATGACGTAACAAAGCCCCGGTTCAACACACCGCGCGAGCCAGTGTGTCCGGCCAAGATGGCCATTATAAGGCCCCCCGGGAACTCCGGCATTTCATGCCCCCGTTCTCAACTCTTCACTGCTCACTGCCGCTACGAAAAGATTTGATGGGTTGCGCTCCGCTCCACCCATCCTGATCTGCCCCCCTTTACAAAAGGGGGGAGATTGCCACGTCTTTCCATGGTTTCAGGGTGTCCCGAAGGGACGTGAGATACTGTCTTTCTGCTTTTTGCCACTTTTATTGCCGTTTCTGTTGCCACCTCTATTGCCACTTCTATTGCCGTTTGGCAGAGCTAAATCCGTTCGTGTATGAATTGAATGATTGAGGGATTTAGGAATTAAAAACTAATTGATGGATGTTCCCGGCGCTTCTGCCCCTCGCTTCCCGCTTCCAACCTAAAGGAGTTTGCAACCATGTCACCTGAATCACCTGAATCCAGCCTGAATTTGCAGGACGGCCGGTTCCAAAAAGGACAATCGGGCAACCCGAAAGGCAAACCCAAAGGAACCAGGAAACAGGACCACTATCATTGCTCAGGAGTTTCTTGATGGGGAGGCCGAAGCCCTTGTCAGAAAAGTGGTGCAAATGGCCATGGATGGCGATTTAACCTGCCTTCGAATTTGCCTGGAGCGCCTCGTTCCTCCGAAAAAGGACGCTCCGATCGAGATGGACATCCCTGAGATCACCGCCATAAACGACATCCCAAAACTCCTTGCGGCTATAGCAGCGAAGTTTGGCGAAGGAGGAATCACCCCTTCCGAAACCGTAACTTTAATCGCTTTGGTCGAGGCTTTTCGCAAGTCGCTCGAATTGGTGCATTCGAAACGGCCTGTCACTTTAGTGCTGACGGAAGCTTTTAAATCGAAGGGACATGCATGAAAGTCTCTTTAAGTCACATACCTCCGGCCAAGGACATGCCGGAATGACGGAGACGGTCGATGACACTGGATTCCCAAATTCCGTCACCCCGGCGGGGTTTTTGAGCCGGGGTCCAGCGCCCTTAAGGCTTAAGATGGTTAATGACACTGGGTTCCGGCCAAAAGCATGCCGGAATGACGACATCGAGCCTGACCTTTCGTGGAGCCTTGAGCTGCCCTTAAGGTAAACCTTCGTAACATTCCCGGAAATGTCGAACTCTGCGAGTCTGCCGGCAGGGCCGGAGGTTTACCCTGTCAATTATTGCTATTCCTCGCGGCTCTTTGAGAACCGAATGAAAATGGGGGAACGCCAAATAGAGCGTATCCCCCTTATCCGCATCTAAATTGGAACAGCGTACCAGTTAGCCGGAAGAAAAAGCCGGATCGTGTAATACATAAGAAACAGATTTGGTGAGCGAGCCGAGCAGGGCAACCAGGCTATGCCCCCATCACCAGTTTTTCCAGGAACTCGACCCTCTCGATTAGCTCATCCGGACTTTTGCGTTTTTGAATGGCCATTTTGAGATCCTCCAGGCGGTACTCGATGTCGAGCTTCATCTTCTCTTCGAGGTAGGAACGTCTGAATTCCTCGGAGGAGAGTTGTTCCTTAAGATATCTTTCCGCGATGCTCATTTTCCTTACCTCTTACAAGATTGTCTGATAGCTTTTGCCCTGGCAATCTCACCCTTCGGGGTTTTTTGGGTCTTCTTCACAAAGCCGTGGGTAAAGATAATCAGTCCCTCGGCTTCGTAAAAATAGAGGCTTCTTGCGATCCTGCTCTCAAAGCTGACCCTTAACTCGAATATTCCCTCATCCAAATACTTCGATAGGTTCTCTTTCGGGGGCATCTCACTGTTCTTAAGCTCCACAAGCTTCTCAATGGAGGCAAAAGTTTTCGCCCGCTCTCTAACAGAAAGCCCATCCAGAAACTCTATCATCGGCGCCTTGCCGTCTATTTCTGCAAACTCATAGGTGAATCCCATACGTAATCGACGTTCTTATTGGGGCGAAATCCCTCTCCCCTGGCTTAAGCTAAACACGAACTCTTCGAGTTTTCAGTTTTGAGTTAAACGCCCAAGCTCAACGTTTCCGGATTGGCTCCTGGTAAACTAATGCAGAATCTCAAACAGCGTGCTGATCGAATCTTCGTTATGAATGCTGCGAATGGCCTGGGCAAAAAGGCTGGCCGAAGATACGCAGGTGATCTTTCCGGTCGTGCAGACTCCTTCCCTGAGCGGAAGCGTGTCCGTAACGATCAGGCTTACCAGCGGACTATTCTCGATTCGTTCGACCGCCGGTCCGGAAAGAACCGCATGGGTCACACAGGCGAATACCGCCTTTGCGCCTTTTTCCAGCAGGGTTCTCGTAGCCTCGACCAGGGTTCCGGCCGTGTCCACCATATCGTCCAGGATAATGGCCGTTTTGCCGTCCACCTCGCCTATGATGTTCAAGGCCTCTGCCTTATTGGGGTCGCTGCGGCGCTTATCGATCATCGCCAGCCCCGCTTTCAGCAGTTTAGCATAGGCCCTGGCCCGGGGCACCCCGCCCGCGTCGGGGGAGACTATCACCAGGTTTTTTTCGAAATGCTCCTTGATGTAGGGGAGCAGTATGGGAGACGCATACAGGTTATCCACCGGCACGTTGAAAAACCCCTGTATCTGTCCGGCGTGAAGGTCCATCGTCACGATGCGGTTCGCACCGACCCGGGTGATCAGGTCCGCCACAAGACGCGCGGTGATCGGGACCCTTGGCTTGTTCTTCCTGTCCTGGCGCGCATAACAATAATAGGGCATCACAGCCGTGATCCTGCGGGCCGAGGCGCGTTTGCACGCATCGATCATTACCAGCAGCTCCATCAAGTTATCGTTAACCGGAGATGCTCCCGACTGTATGATAAAAACATCCGCCCCTCTTACATTTTCGCCGATTTCGAGCCTGATCTCCCCGTCGCTGAACCTCCCGGCCAGTGACTTGCCCAAAGGGATTTCCAGTATTTCACATATATTTGCGGACAGCACCGGGTTGCTGTTCCCTGCAAAGACTTTCATTCCATAGACTGCCATACTCGACCCCTCATTCCACCGTTTACCGGCGCCTTCCACCTGTTACACAAGGGCCGCCGAAAGCAACCCGTTCCTCAACGCACCTTTAAATACTGTCGATATCCTCTTCGGTGACGCAATAGCCTTCATGACCGGGCCAGTAAAGGAATCGATGGCAGTGGGGGCACTGCATAAGGTTTTCATCGCGCTGAAGCTCTATGAATTTCTGCGGTGGTATATTCATGTGGCACACCTTGCAAACGCCGTTTTCCACCGAAGAAACCGCAATTCCCGCCTGCTTTTCCAAAAGGAAATCGGTCTTTTTCAAAAGTTCGGGGGTCACCCGGTCCCGCACCAGTTGACGAATGGCTTCAAGACGGTCCAGCCTGCCCTGAAATTCATCGCTCTGCCGCTGGAGAACCCTTTTTTCCGCTTCCATCTTCCGGCGCCTTTCGGTCACCTCTTTTTCCAGTTCGGCGATTTCCCCGCCCAGGCGTTCGATACTCTCCATAAGCGCCAGGGTAGTCTCCTCACCCTGGGCTATTTCCTTTTTAGTTTCCTCGATCTCTTTGAGGATCGCCTGGTACTCTTTGTTTGTCTTTACATCGTTCTGGCGGGTCTTCTGACGCGCGAGACGCGCCCGCAGATCCTCTAACCGCTGTTCGATCTCGTGGTGCATCTTCCCGGCATTGCCGTGCTCTTCTTTTTTGGAAAGATATTGCACTTCGAAATGTTCGAATTCCTTTTCCAACTCGGCTATGCGTTGGGGAGATTCTTCACGGCTTCGGATCAACTGGTTCTTCTTGTCTTCAACTTTTTGGTACTCAATCAGACATTTAAGTTGATCAAGCAATTCGCTACCTCCTGATGGAATCTACAGCCCAAAAGGCCGCCCTCACACTGCCGTATTTTTAGCTCTATGCCCTCAGGCAATGATTTTGAAGGGGTCTTTCTCTGACTTGGAAATGAAAACTTCCAGCTCCGCGCCTTCAGATTTCGCCCTCGATCTAAGAAAATCCCCAAAAGGCTCGAGGACCAGCCTTTCTGAGGCAAAATGCCCGATGTCGATGACCGAAAGTCCACTTTCCTCGGCCAACTTCGCATCGTGGTATTTCATATCTCCCGTTATATAAACCTCCGCATGCGACGCCAAAACCTTCCGAATCAGGCCGGCTCCGCTCCCCGTGCACACGGCCACCCTGGTTACCCGCTCCCGGGCGGCGCCGCATACCCGGACCACCGTTCGGCCAAGCACCCCGCTCAACGTCGCGGCGAGCGATTCAACCGTAGCCTCGCGGGTAAGCAGTCCAACAAGTCCAATCCCA
The DNA here is from genome assembly GCA_963826655.1 of uncultured delta proteobacterium. Taxonomy (GTDB): domain Bacteria; phylum Desulfobacterota; class Syntrophobacteria; order Syntrophobacterales; family Syntrophobacteraceae; genus SbD1. The sequence goes on along the minus strand of CAWGZP010000124.1, from coordinate 5,637 downwards.
AGGTATTGTCCGTCCCGGCAAAATTCCGGCTCGGCGTCCAGAGGCCCCACGGCATCGAGTTCGAGCAGTTTCTCGATCTGGGCGTTCGTACCCTCGCGGGCCGCGTCGAGGTTGGTGTGAGCAGCGATTATGCCGATACCGGAAATCAGCGCCTGCGCAATGATCGCCCCCGGCCACGAATCGGTGTGCACGCAATTTATGGGCTGCATGAGCAGGGGATGGTGCGTAACGACACACTGGCACTTTAGCCCTTGAGCTTCTCCGAGCACGGCAGACGCCGGATCAAGGGCAACAAGGACCCTTGAGACCGGGGTTTCGAGGCTTCCTATCTGAAGGCCGCTGTTGTCCCAGGCCTGCGCATACCTGAACGGCGCCCAGGAATCGATCCACTGCAGGATGTCTTTTATACGGACCATACTGCGGCCCCCTAAATAATCAAGGAGGGGTGTTCCTCCTGGAACACCCCTCCTGTTTTATACTTGTCCAGCGATTTCGGTATCCTGATGGCGCCGGGTATATTTGTACCGATGATCGAGTGTATCGATGATAAAGCCTCCTGCTAAAAAATGCTCCATCTCCCGAATGACCTGCCGCCACTGACATTCCGGTCGTACCTGGTGTGGGCCCACCTGGCCTCGAACCAGGGACCTGCCGGTTATGAGCCGGATGCTCTACCAAACTGAGCTATGGGCCCTTCCTCAATACGAATGTATTAGTATATTTGCGTGCTTGAATGCTGTCAAGCAGAAACCGGCTCCCGCTTTAGCAATTCGATGGTTCGAAAGTGTTGATGCTGCCCCGAGACTGTGTCGCAAACGCAATGTTTTTCATCTGCCTTCCCTTTCTTAAAGAGAGGCAGGGGGACTGTGATTCTCCGATATCATCCAACGCTTGGAATCCCCCTCGATCCCCCTTTACAAAAGGGGGAAGTAGAAATCGGCCCCATCGGATTTTGTCGAAAAATTTCTCCTACAGCGTCCGACGACGCGGCAGCTGCGCCGAGTTGCGACACTGTCTCGCCGCTTCACCCATCCCGCGAATCTTCACCCGCGCCGCGAGAAGGACGCCAAAGCGGCGCTGCCTACGTTTCTATAAAACTCTTCAACTCCCTGCGGCGGCTCGGATGACGGAGTTTGCGCAGGGCCTTGGCCTCTATCTGCCTGATGCGCTCCCTGGTAACCGTGAAATCCTGGCCGACCTCCTCCAGGGTGTGGTCCGCCTTCTCGCCGATTCCAAAACGCATCCGCAGGACCTTTTCTTCCCTCGGAGTGAGTGTGGCAAGGGCCTTGCGGGTCTGCTCGCTCAGGTTGAGGTTGATTACGGCTTCCACCGGAGAAGCCACCCGCTTGTCCTCGATGAAGTCGCCGAGATGGCTGTCTTCCTCTTCACCTATCGGCGTCTCGAGGCTGATCGGTTCCTTTGCGATCTTTAGCACCTTGCGGACCTTATCGACCGGGAACTCCATCTTTTCGGCGATTTCTTCCGGCACGGGCTCGCGTCCGAGTTCCTGGACAAGATAGCGCGACGTCCGGATGAGCTTGTTGATGGTCTCGATCATGTGAACCGGTATCCGTATGGTCCTGGCCTGGTCTGCGATAGCCCTCGTGATCGCCTGCCGGATCCACCACGTGGCGTATGTGCTGAATTTATATCCGCGCTGGTATTCGAATTTGTCCACCGCCTTCATCAGCCCGATATTTCCCTCCTGGATGAGATCCAGGAACTGAAGGCCGCGGTTCGTATATTTTTTTGCGATGCTCACAACGAGCCTCAAGTTGGCTTCGATCAACTCGCTTTTGGCCAACTTCGCCCGGAGCGCTCCGTCTTTCACCCTGCCGAGCAGCTGCCTGAGAGACCTGGAATCCATTTTGGCTTCCGTCTCCAGGGCCGTGATATGGTTCATGGCTGTTACGGCCTGGCTGTGGAGCTTCTCGTATTCTTCCCTCGAAGGCCTGGAGGCCGCTTCCACGGGGTTCAGCGGTTCCACGTACGGTCTTGAATCCCCGATCTTCCTGCCCATGCGGTGCAGGCAGCTCCTCAGGGTTTTTTCGTAATTTTCGATCGTCACGAGGTGGCCGTTCAGCCTCTCGATAATGCTGTCGATATGGCGGCGGCTGAGCTGGAGCCCTTTCAAGAGATTTACTATCCGGTCCTTATTCTGCTGCACCTGGTTTTTGAGTTCGAACCCCTTTTCCGGGTCGACCCCGTCGGCCACGAGAAGCGCCTGCAACGATTTGTCCTCCTCGTCCAGCCGCTCGACTTCATCGAGGATGCTTATTATCCGGTTTTTCTGGGCCGTTTCCTCTTCTTCGGTAATCTCCTCTTCGACCTCGCGGATTACCTCGTTTATGTGGTATCCCTCACTCTGGAGCTTGTCCCTGAGGCTCATTATCTGTTTTATGCCGAGGGAAGACTCCATTATGGCATTGAATATCTCCCGCTCGCCAACCTCGATCCGTTTCGCTATTTCCACCTCTCCGTCACGCGTAAGCAGGGACACCTGACCCATTTCGCGCAAATACATCTTGACCGGATCGGTTACCCGGCTTGCAGGATCAGCTTCGAGCTGGACTTCCTCTTCCTCTTCCTCCACAAGGCTCCCGGAGTCGGAGACAGGATCCTGCACTACCCGCACCTGCTGTTCGGAATCGACGATTTCGATATCCATTTCATCGAAAATCATCATCATGTCATCGAGCTTCTCCTCCGTAACGATTTCTTCGGGCAGTGCCTCGTTGACTTCGTCCAGCGTGAGATAGCCTTTTTCCTTACCGGCCGCGATCAACCGGTTAAGATCGTCAAGTTCCGGTTTGCTAAGCGCGGGATCGCGCCTCTGCTTGGCATCCTTTTCGGTCATTTACCTAACTCCTAAACGATATCGGAAGAATCACAAACGTTTCTTTTGGCCGTAAGATCTCTGATTTCCATCTGAAGGTTTCTTATTTGTGCCTGATCTCCCGTCCTTTCGGCTTCCTGGAGAGATTGCTGCAATTCTTTCCTTCTTTTTTTTGCCATCTTCTTATTCAAAGCTTTAAGCCAGTCGCGCAGTTGAATCTCGGGCTCATCGAGTTCAAAGGGTTCCAGAAGAAACCGCGTGTAGAGTTCCTGCAAATCCGGCTCCCGCAGCAGATCGTAGGCTGAAAACGAACCGCCCTCCTGCCCGTTGCCGCAGGAAGCCCTGCAAAGCGCATCGGCAATCGCGCAGAAACCGGAGCCTTCGAAGCACCCAAGCGCATCCGACTCGCGCACACATTCGACGAGGGCAGGGTGCTTGATCACGAGCCTCAAGACCTTTTCCTCCAGCGAGTCGATCTCCGGCGGCTTCTTCGAGTAATTCCCCGGCGTGAACGGCTTGTGTCCCGTGTCCGGCCGTACGCCCCGTTTTTCATGGGTAAGCTGCGCCTCGGCGACCTCTTCGGTAACCGAGAACCGGTCCGCGATAACGTGCAGGTACTCGGATTTAAGCACCGGCTGCCTCACCTTCTGGAAAACGGGCTTAAGATCTGAAAATATCTGCGCCCTCCCGGCGGAACTCCCGTCCCATGCCGAAACGGCCTTGCGAACCGCGTACGCCCCAAGCTCCTCCCTCTGCCCGAGAAGATTTTCAAACTCGGCCATTCCAAATTTTTTCAAAAAATCATCGGGGTCCAGCCGGTCCGGAAACCGAATGAAGCTAACCGAAAGCTCCTCTTCCAAAAACAGGGGCAGGGCGCGCAGCATGGCCTTCTGCCCTGCGTCGTCCCCATCGTAGGCCAGCACGACTTCGTCGCACATCTTCGAAAGAAGCCGCACCTGCTGGCTGGTGAGGGCGGTCCCCAGGGTCGCCGCCACCCGGTAAAATCCTTTTGCGTGGAAGGCGAGAAGATCCATATAGCCTTCCACCAGCAGCGCCTGCCTTTCCTGGCGGCAGGCCTGCCGTGCAACTGAATACTGGTAAAGCGTTCTCCCCTTGTGGTATAGGGGAGTTTCAGGGCTGTTGAGGTATTTCGGCTCGTTTTGCTCGTCTTGAGACAAAGTTCTTCCACCAAAGGCCACAATTACGTCCTGTTCATCCCTTATGGGAAAGATGAGCCGATTTCTGAAACGGTCGAAAAATTTAGAGGAATCACTTGAACCCTGGCTGAGCAGACCGGCCTTCACAGCGAGCGAAGGTTCGATCCCGCACCCTTTGAGGTGTTCGAATAGTCCATCCCACCTTTGAGGCGCATATCCCAGCCTCTGGGACTCGACAACTTCGGCGGGCAGGCCGCGCCTCTCGACATACTCCCGCGCCGCCCTGCCTTCCTGTGAAGAATGAAGCTGGGCGTAAAAGAACTCCGCCGCGCAATTTACGGCGGCCAGGATCCGCTTGCGCTCCTCCCGGCTCGCCGTGAGGAGATCGCCATCGCCTGCATGCTCTTTTTGAGGCAAGGCAATATTGTAGCGCTCGGCGAGAAATTTAACGGCGTCGGCGAACGTAAGGTTCTGATGTTTGGTTACAAAACTTATTACATCACCCCCGGTTCCACACCCGAAGCAGTAGTAGAGCTGGTGTTCCGCGTCCACCTGGAAAGAAGGGGTCTTTTCGTGATGAAATGGGCACAGCCCGATGTGACGATTGCCCGACCGCCGCAGATGTACCACCCGGCCAATCACATCGACGATGTCCACCGCCTGCTTTATAAAAGTGGCAATACCGGCGCCCGTCACTTAGACAGCCTCCCTTTCGGTTCGAAAAGACCTGGTGGATTGCGCCCCGCTTCACCCACCCTGCGGATCTTTTCATGGTTCGGGATGCCCCAACGGGACATGAGATACTGATACTGAATGGAAAAAGCAAACGGCCTGGAACAATCAAAGGGTCAAAACTTTGGATTTTTAGCCTGTGGCTGCCGTCAAATCAAGTGTTTTGTGATCCCCCCGGCCGCCGGCGCCCGGACACGCATCATCCAAGCTTGCTTTGAACCAGTTCGTTTATGGTTTTGCCGTCAGCCCGGCCGGCCACTTTTGGCATGAGGATCTTCATAACACGCCCCATGTCTTTGCGGGAAGAGGCCCCGGCTTCCGCAACAGCCTGGCCGACCATTATTTCCAGTTCTTCAGCCGTAAGCTGCTCAGGCATAAACTCTCCGAGGATTCGGATCTCGTGTTCTTCTTTTTCGGCGAGTTCCGCTCGTCCGCCCTGCCGGTATAGGTCGGCCGCATCGCGCCGCTGATTTATCAGGCCCGATATCATCTGATAGATTTCAGTTTCGCCGGGCTGTCGCTTGATCTCTTTTTCTTTGACTTTCAATGACGACAGAAGCATCCGAATGGCATCTTTGGCGTTTTCGTTCTTTTCCCGGATGGCTTTTTTCAAAGCATCCTCTATTCTGGCGTGCAATTCCATATTCGGCCTCACCCCCGGACGTCTTCAGAACCAGACTGCCGGGCGCGCAAGATTGCGTCTTTGAGATTAAGGGTCCCCTCGTAGATGGCCCTGCCGGTTATCACCCCCAGCAACCCAAGGGAAACGAGAGGAAAAAGCCTCTCTATATCCGCCATGGTCGAGACGCCGCCGGAAGCGATGACCGGCGCCCCGGTTTCCTCGATCAGACGGCGCGTCGCTTCGACGTTCACCCCGGTCTGCATCCCGTCTCTGCCGATATCGGTATAGAT
>CAWGZP010000123.1:0-31127 GCA_963826655.1 uncultured delta proteobacterium | reverse complement strand
ACCTGTTTATCCAAAGATTTCACAAATGTATGAGCCTCATCGACAGTCTCATGAAAGAGAAACCAGCGTTTGTTCGATTTTGGGGGAATTAACCAGCTTCTCGATTCCGTCCAGGGTTTTTTCAACCTTGTCGGCAATTTCTGCGAGGGGGATATTCTCCAGGGTCTTGGAAAGCGCCGAAAGGCTCGACTCGGTCGTTCGAATTCCCGTATAGGAGGGGTCTGCGCCGACAAGCCTCATGGGTCTATCCGGGTAGAAATCGAGGTGGATGCCAAGCTGGCCGGTGACAAGGCTTTGCATCGAAAGTTGCGCTTTCAACCCTCGGCTGACCAGGAGTTGAGTAAACGTCTCTATTTTTTCTTTTCCTCGTCTTTCCACAAGTGCTTTCAGTTCGCCCTGCGTGCTGTCGAAAGTGATCCGATTAGGATCGATCTCAATAAAGACTGGAATCAGCAGGGAAAGGTCCTGTTTATTCAAAACGATCTTGATGCCGGTTACCGTCCCGATCGTGACTCCTTTGAAATCCACCGACGCCCCGATGTTTAGCCCTTTGACCGAATCTTCAAAAAAAAGAACAAATTTTCTCTGATGACTGAAGAGCTTGCCGGATCCGAAGAGCAGTATTCCTAATACGATCAGAGCGACCGCGCCAAGAACAAACCCGCCAATTAGCTTTGTGTTCGCCTGTTTACTCATTATTCTCCGAGCCAGTTCCGGAAGGTCCAGGATCATTGCCCGCCGCAGTGCACTGCCGGGCGACCGCCGCCCGGAACCGTCGTGCCTTCATGCCGCACCCCTTGTCAGGAAGCTCCGAACTTTGGGGTCGTTGGTTTCCGCAAGGAGTTTGTTTGGATTGCCGGCCGCAATCATCGTCCTGGTTTCCGCATCGAGGAAAACAGAGTTGTTTCCGATAGCAAAAATGCTCGCCAATTCATGGGTCACTAGCACAAGGGTTGTCCCCAGGCTGTCGCGAAGCTCAAGGAGGAGTTCATCCAGGTGCCGTGCGCTGACAGGGTCCAACCCCGCCGAGGGTTCGTCGCAAAAGAGGATATCCGGATCGAGGGCCATCGCACGAGCGAGGCCGGCACGTTTGCGCATTCCGCCGCTGATCTCCGAGGGGTAATATTCTTCAAATCCCGCAAGGCCGACGAGGGAGAGTTTCAAGGAAACCAACTCATTTATCTGCGCCGGGCTCAAGTGCGTGTATTCCCCCAATGGAAGGGCCACGTTTTCAGCCAGTGTCATGGAACTCCACAGCGCCCCGCCCTGGTAGAGAATCCCGAAGTTTTTCATGAGGGCTTGTTTGCCGGCGGGTTCCGAGTCCCAGAAACTCATGTCATCGTAGAAGACCTGTCCCCTGGCAGGTTCTTTTAGACCGACGAGGCCCCTGAGAAGTGTGCTCTTGCCGCACCCGCTCCCACCCATGATGATGAAGATATCGCCCTTTTGCACAGTGAAACTGATATCGTGTTGAATCACAAAATTACCGTAGGCCATAGTGAGGTCGCGCACTTCGATGTGGGCGGCCGTCAGGTTCTCTTGATTTTCCATAATTGACCTACACGCCGATTCTATCATATATCACGGTCAGCAGGGCATCCGAGACTATGATGGAAACAATTCCGGTCACAACCGACGAGGTTGCCGCCTGACCAACCGCCGAAGCGCTTCGCCCGCATTGCATTCCGCGAAGGCATCCCGAGAGTGCGACCAGGACGCCAAAGACCCCGGCTTTGATCAGACCGGTCGAAAACTGCGTCAGGTTCAGGGCCGCCACAGTTTCATGGAAGTACTGGGCCGGCGAAATGTTGAGCATTGCCACACCGATTATTCCGCCTCCCAGGATACCCATCAAGTCCGCATACAGGCACAGCAGTGGCAGCATGAGGACCAAGGCCAGCATCCGGGGTAAAACGAGAAATTCCATGGGTGAAATGCCCAGGGTCTTCAACGCATCAATTTCCTCATTTACCTCCATGGTTCCAAGCTGCGCGGCAAAGGCGGCCCCGGTCCGTCCGGCCATAACAATCGCCGTCATCATAGCGCCCATCTCGCGCGCCATCCCGATGCCGACAAGGTCCGCCACATAGATCTGTGCCCCGAACATTTTCAACTGCACAGCCCCTACGAAGGCAAGTATGAGTCCCACGAGAACACTGACAAGGGAGACTATCGGCAGCGCCTGGACGCCGCATTCCTGGATCAGCAACGCGAGGTCGCAGCGCCGGAACCGGGCTTTGCCCCCCAGGAGTTTGAGCAGGGCAAGAAAAGCCTCGCCGATAAAAGCCAGCAGTTCGCCCGCCGATTTAAGAGCCTCCAAGGTCGCCTCTCCCACCGAGGCCAAAAACGGCGGCCGACGAACGCTTTCCTTGCGTGCATCTTTTTCCGCGTGGACGGCGGAGGCTAAATCGAGCAGCCTTATTACCCCTTTTGGAAGACCTTCACTGGATAGGGAGATCGATCTCTTAGTGCAGAAACGCTTCAACTCGATCAGGAATGTCAGGAGGCTGCTGTCCCAGTCTCCAAGCCCGTGCCCGTCGAAGGCCACCTTTTCGAGGTGTGGAGTCGATGCAATCTGTTTCTGAAGCACTTCCGCCGATGGCAGTCCATGCGCAATATTGCAGTCTCCGGCAAGCCGCACAATAAGAGTGTCATCCTGGTCCCGACTGGTGCTTATGTCCATGTTCCCTGCCCGCCCGAAAATATTTCGAGGCCGGGCAGCGCGGAGAAACAGGGATGACCCATGTTCCCCGGCTGCCCTAAACAATTCATATCGAACTCGGCCGCCGAACCGGCTTGCGACCGGGAAGAACACTTTGCGATGCCGATATTGCCTTCATAGTAAACACCCTGCGTCTTATAACAGAATCTTTCCAAAGTTAATATAGCGGAGGGCTTTTCGTATCGTGGACTCATCCGCCCAGCAAAAGATCCGAGTTCGATTTTACGGAGCAAATGCCGGATATCGGACCTCTCAGTTCATTTTTTGCGCCATACAACCGCCGAATTTTTCAAGGCCTGGATCGGTCAAAGCATTTACTCAGCCCTATGTACATCTAACAGACGGATTAGGTCTCTCGGAATTTGCCACTGTCTATTATTCTAGAACGGTTGGTAAAAGCATTCGATTCGTAAAGAAATTGTTGCAATCACGCCATGAACGTCTTCTGGAAACCTGCTACGAGGTATGCGTTTCAGCAATACTGCCATGTGGGTACTTCTCTGACCTTTTGCGAATGAGGGATTAGAAAGCCCAGATGTGAAACGATTCATCCGGTTTAGCATATGCCGTATGAATGAGTGTTCACGTCTGGGCTTTTTTCATGGAACTCCTACCCCACACAGGCACGTGCCACTGTTTAAAGCACCACTCATGAAAATGCCAAACCCATCGTGAGGTGGGGACGGAAAGCCACGGGTCCTGGATCTCCGGATTCAGCGCAGACAGCCGGGTTGCCTTTCGAAAGAACGCGCATGCCCGGCTGTTTGCGTTTTGTGGACCGTGTTTCGTTGCCCAGGTACTGCTCACGAGGGCAGCGAACTGGTCAATGCACCAACTCATTACAGCGGTCCAAAGGCAGAAGCAGTCATACCGGCGGCATCGTAATGCAGCGCGGCCAGGCAGCCACTCGCTTTTCGTCGCAGCCCTGGATCAAAACTTACCAGACAACAATGATCATTCAGACTTTAGACGAGCCATTGACTTCCCGGGGGGGAAAAGGAGGCACAGGTGTTAAGAAGATCGATTGTCACTGCCGTCATTTTTGGAATAGCATCGTTGATCTGTTTATCGGCAGGCGGAAGGTCACCCTTCGCAGCAGGAAATGTAATTGTCGATGAAAGCGACAGGGTTGTTCTGCACGGGAACGTCCATCCCATGGCCAGGCCCGAGTCCGACATCGGAGCGACAGATCCATCGGTGCCGATGAAGCGGATGATTCTTCTTTTGAAGCTCACCCCTGAAAAGCTGGCGAATAGGGATCGACTTCTTGCTGAACAATTGGACAGTTCTTCCCCGAACTTTCACCACTGGCTAACTCCTGAGGAATACGGCAAAAGGTTTGGACGAAGTTCGGAAGAGATCGCCATTGTGAAAAAGTGGCTTGTCTCTCATGGTTTTACGATCGATCAGGAGGCAAAGGGCGGTAACTGGATAAATTTTTCAGGTACTGTCGCCGAGGTTGAAAGAGCCTTTCAAACGCGGATTCACGATTACCACATAGAGGGACATAACTATTATGCAAACTCGATCGATCCGTCAATCCCTCACGCCATCGCCGACCTGGTGGCCGGTCCGGTTTCGTTGAACAATTTTCCCTACAAGCCTTTGTACCACAAGAATCCGGTCAAGGAAAAGTTGAACTCCGCCCAAGACCCTGCCCAATACAATGATTCGACTTATGGCCACGAACTTGCTCCGGGGGACTTCGCGGTCATTTACAATGTCAACAGCGTCTACAACTTGGGCTATGACGGTACCGGCGTGACCATCGCCATCGGGGGTGACAGCCACCCCGACCCCGCAAAATGGAACTATTTCCGGTCCTATTTCGGACTTCCTTACAACCCCCCCAGTGTCATAGTAAACGGAACCGACCCTGGCCTGGGCAAAGAGGGATGCACGGAAAACGACCTGGATGTCGAATGGTCCGGCGCGGTGGCGAAGGGAGCTACCATCGAATTTGTGTGCTCTGCGGATACGAATTCTACTCCCGGCTTTGCCCTGTCTGCCCAATATATCGTCGAGGAAAACCATGCTCCCATTATTAGCCCTAAGTCTATGGCCTTAATGAGTTAATTTTTGGGAGCATGGTTTTCCTTCGACGATATATTGGGCAGACAAGGCAAAACCAGGAGTAGAATTCGTATCCGCAGAGCACACAAATTCATGGTCGCTCCCTTCGCCACCGCGCCGGACCACTCGACATCCAGGTCGTTTTCCGTGCATCCCTCTTTTCCAGGCCAAGTCGGTCCGTTTACTATGACACTAGGGGGATTCTTAGGAACTCCGAAATAGGACCGGAAATAGTTCCATTTTGCGGGGTCGGCTGTCACCCCCGATGGCGATGGTCACGCCGGTACCGTCATAGCCCCAGTTGTAGACGCTGTTGACATTGTAAATGACCGCGAAGTCCCCCGGAGCAAGTTCGTGGCCATAGGTCGAATCATTGTATTGGGCAGGGTCTTGGGCGGAGTTCAACTTTTCCTTGACCGGATTCTTGTGGTACAAAGGCTTGTAGGGAAAATTGTTCAACGAAACCGGACCGGCCACCAGGTCGGAGATGGCGTGAGGGATTGACGGATCGATCGAGTTTGCATAATAGTTATGTCCCTCTATGTGGTAATCGTGAATCCGCGTTTGAAAGGCTCTTTCAACCTCGGCGACAGTACCTGAAAAATTTATCAGTTACCGCCCTTTGCCTCCTGATCGATCGTAAAACCATGAGAGACAAGCCACTTTTTCACAATGGCGATCTCTTCCGAACTTCGTCCAGAACTTGTTTTGCCGTATTCCTCAGGAGTTAGCCAGTGGGTGAAAGTTGGGGAAGAACTGTCCAATTGTTCAGCAAGAAGTGGATCCCTATTCGCCAGCTTTTCAGGGGTGAGCTTCAAAAGAAGAATCATCCGCTTCATCGGCACCGATCGATATCTCGCTCCGATGTCGGACTCGGGCCTGGCCATGGGATGGGTTCCCGTGCAGAACAAGCCTGTCGCTTTTCATCGACAATTACATTTCCTGCTGCGAAGGGTGACCTTCCGCCTGCCGATAAACATATACAACTATGCTATTCCAAAAATGACGGCAGTGACCTGCTTCTTAACACCCTCTGCCTCCTTTTTCCCCCCCGAACTCACCGGCTCAGTCTAAAAGTCTGAATAATCATTTGTTCTGTGGTAAGTTTTGATCCAGGGCTGCGACGAAAAGAGGAGTGAGCTGCCTCGGCCTTATATTTTTACGATGCCGCCGCTATGACTGCTTCTGCCTTTTGGACCGCTGTAATGAGTTGGTGCATTGACCGGCTCGCTGCCCTCGTGAGGGGTACCTGGGCAACGAAAACACGGTCCACAAAACGCAAACAGCCGGGCGTGCGCGTTCTTTGCCGAAAGGCAACCCAGCTGTCTGCGCTGAATCCGGAGGAAGTCCAGGACCCGTGGCTTTCCGTCCCCACCTCACGATGGGTTTGGCATTTTCATGAGTGGTCCTCTAAACAGTGGCACCGTGCCTGTGTGAAGTAAAGGGTTAACCATGAAAAAACCCCCAGACGTGAACACTCATTGATACGGCATATGCTAAACCGGATGAATCGTTTCACATCTGGGCTTTCTAATCCCTCATTCGCAAAAGGTCAGAGAAGTACCCACATGGCAGTATTGTTGAAACGCATACCTGGTCGCAGGTTTCCAGAGACGTTCATGACATAGATAGGTACAATTTCTTTACGAATCGAATGCTTTTACCAACCGTTCTAGAATAATAGACAGTACTTGGCAAATTCCGAGAGACCTAATCCGTCTGTTTGATGTACATAGGGCTGAGTAAATGCTTTGACCGATCCAGGCCTTGAAAAAATTCGGCAGTTGTATGCGCAAAAAATGAACTGAGAGGTCCGATATCCGGCATTTGTTCGTAAAATCGAACTCGGATCTTTTGCTGGGCGGATGAGTCCACGATACGAAAAGCCCTCCGCTATCTAAACTTTGGAAAGAGTCTGTTATAAGACGCAGGGTGTTTACTTATGAAGGCAGTATCAGGCATCGCAAAGTGTTCTTCCCGGTCGCAAGCCGGGTTCGGCGGCCGAGTTCGATATCAATTGTTTAGGGCAGCCGGGGAACATCGGTCATCCTTTCTCCGCGCTGCCCGGCCTCGAATGTTTTCGGGCGGCAGGGAACATGGACATAAGCACCAGTCGGGACCAGAATGACACTCTTATTGTGCGGCTTGCCGGAGACTGCAATATTGCACATGGACTGCCATCGGCGGAAGAGCTTCAGAAGCAGATTGTATCGACTCCTCACCTCGAAAAGGTGGCCTTCGACGGGCACGGGCTTGGAGACTGGGACAGCAGCCTCCTGACATTCCTGATCGAGTTGAAGCGTTTCTGCACTAAGAGATCGATCTCCCTATCCAGTGAAGGTCTTCCAAAAGGGGTAATAAGGCTGCTCGATTTAGCCTCCGCCGTCCACGCGGAAAAAGATGCACGCAAGAAAAGCGTTCGTCGGCCGCCGTTTTTGGCCTCGGTGGGAGAGGCGACCGTCGAGGCTCTTAAATCGGCGAGTGAACTGCTGGCTTTTATCGGCGAGGCTTTTCTTGCCCTGCTCAAACTCCTGGGGGGCAAAGCCCGGTTCCGGCGCTGCGACCTCGCGCTGCTGATCCAGGAATGCGGCGTCCAGGCGCTGCCGATAGTCTCCCTTGTCAGTGTTCTCGTGGGACTCATACTTGCCTTCGTGGGGGCTGTGCAGTTGAAAATGTTCGGGGCACAGATCTATGTGGCGGACCTTGTCGGTATCGGGATGGCGCGCGAGATGGGCGCTATGATGACGGCGATTGTTATGGCCGGACGGACCGGGGCCGCCTTTGCCGCGCAGCTTGGAACCATGGAGGTAAATGAGGAAATTGATGCGTTGAAGACCCTGGGCATTTCACCCATGGAATTTCTCGTTTTACCCCGGATGCTGGCCCTGGTCCTCATGCTGCCACTGCTGTGCCTGTATGCGGACTTGATGGGTATCCTGGGAGGCGGGATAATCGGTGTGGCGATGCTCAACATTTCGCCGGCCCAGTACTTCCATGAAACTGTGGCGGCCCTGAACCTGACGCAGTTTTCGACCGGTCTGATCAAAGCCGGGGTCTTTGGCGTCCTGGTCGCACTCTCGGGATGCCTTCGCGGAATGCAATGCGGGCGAAGCGCTTCGGCCGTTGGTCAGGCGGCAACCTCGTCGGTTGTGACCGGAATTGTTTCCATCATAGTCTCGGATGCCCTGCTGACCGTGATATATGATAGAATCGGCGTGTAGGTCAATTATGGAAAATCAAGAGAACCGGACGGCCGCCCACATCGAAGTGCGCGACCTCACTATGGCCTACGGTAATTTTGTGATTCAACACGATATCAGTTTCACTGTGCAAAAGGGCGATATCTTCATCATCATGGGTGGGAGCGGGTGCGGCAAGAGCACACTTCTCAGGGGCCTCGTCGGTCTAAAAGAACCTGCCAGGGGACAGGTCTTCTACGATGCCATGAGTTTCTGGGACTCGGAACTCGCCGGCAAACAGGCCCTCATGAAAAACTTCGGGATTCTCTACCAGGGCGGGGCGCTGTGGAGTTCGATGACACTGGCTGAAAACGTGGCCCTTCCATTGGGGGAATACACGCACTTGAGCCCGGCGCAGATAAATGAGTTGGTTTCCTTGAAACTCTCCCTCGTCGGCCTTGCGGGATTTGAAGAATTTTACCCTTCGGAGATCAGCGGCGGAATGCGCAAACGTGCCGGCCTCGCTCGTGCGATGGCCCTCGATCCGGATATCCTCTTTTGCGACGAACCCTCGGCGGGGTTGGACCCTGTCAGCGCACGGCGCCTGGATGAGCTCCTCCTTGAGCTTCGCGACAGCCTGGGGACAACCCTTGTGCTAGTGACCCATGAACTGGCGAGCATTTTTGCTATCGGAAACAACTCTGTTTTCCTCGATGCGGAAACCAGGACGATGATTGCGGCCGGCAATCCAAACAAACTCCTTGCGGAAACCAACGACCCCAAAGTTCGGAGCTTCCTGACAAGGGGTGCGGCATGAAGGCACGACGGTTCCGGGCGGCGGTCGCCCGGCAGTGCACTGCGGCGGGCAATGATCCTGGACCTTCCGGAACTGGCTCGGAGAATAATGAGTAAACAGGCGAACACAAAGCTAATTGGCGGGTTTGTTGTTGGTGCGGTCGCCCTGATCGTATTAGGAATACTGCTTTTCGGGTCCGGCAAGTTCTTCAGTCATCAGAGAAAATTTGTTCTTTTTTTTGAAGACTCGGTCAAAGGGCTAAACATCGGGGCGTCGGTGGATTTCAAAGGAGTCACGATCGGGACGGTAACCGGCATCAAGATCGTTTTGAATAAACAGGACCTTTCCCTGCTGATTCCAGTCTTTATTGAGATCGATCCGAATCGGATCACTTTCGACAGCACGCAGAGCGAACTGAAAGCACTTGTGGAAAGACGAGGAAAAGAAAAAATAGAAACGTTTACTCAACTCCTGGTAAGCCGAGGGTTGAAAGCGCAACTTTCGATGCAAAGCCTTGTCACCGGCCAGCTTGGCATCCACCTCGATTTCTACCCGGATAGACCTGTGAGGCTCGTCGGCGCAGATCCCTCCTGCATGGAAATTCCAACGACCGAGTCGAGCCTTTCGGCGCTTTCCAAGACCCTGGAGAATATCCCTCTCGCAGAAATTGCCGACAAGGTTGAAAAGACCCTGGACGGAATTGAGAAGCTGGTTAATTCCCCCGAAATCGAACAAACGCTGGTTTCTCTTCATGAGACTGTCGATGAGGCTCATACATTCGTGAAATCTTTGGATAACCAGGTATTGCCCCTGGCGGCAAGCACCCAACTCACCCTGGGTGAAGCAAAGAAGCTGTTCGGAAATGCCGCACAATTGGCCCGCAACCTCGACTCGCGTATTTCACCGCTTATAGCCAGCCTGGAAGCCACCTCCAACGCGGCGGGCGTTACCTTGAAAGGTGCGAATACGGCGGTGGAAGGGTTTGCCGGGGCTAACTCCCCCGTGCGCTACGAGCTGATAAAAACCCTGAACGAGCTTTCCGCCGCGGCCCGTTCCTTCCGCATTTTCGCCGAGTATCTGGAAAATCACCCGGAAGCTGTCATCAGGGGCAAAGGCAAACAGTAGAGCGGCTGAGACGCCGGTTGCTCCGGGCAAATGAGAAAGGGAAACGCATGGCTAATGAACCGGTAACGGCCCGCACAGACCCGGGACCGCTGCGGGCCGGGATTGCGGCATTCTTCCTGCTATCTTCGCTCCTCCTTTGCAGCTGCGCCTCGAAGGCGCCCAATTATTATGTCCTGCATTCGCTCCAAACCGAGGGATCGGGCGAAAATGCAGCGAGAACGGGAACCGAACTGACCATAGGGGTGGGTCCCGTAAAAATTCCCGAATACCTCGACCGGCCGCAAATGGCCACCAGGTCAACCCCGGACAGCCTTCACTTTTCCGAATTTGACAAGTGGGCTGAGCCCCTGGAGAAAAACCTGGCCCGTATCCTCGCTCAAAACCTTTCCTTATTGCTCTCGACAGATCGGGTCGTGGTTTTTCCATGGGCCGGCTCCATGCACGTTCAGTATCAGGTAACCGTGGACGTTGCGCAGATGGATTACACGCCCGATGGCAAGGCTACGCTCTTGGCCGGCTGGAGTATTTTCGGC
This sequence comes from uncultured delta proteobacterium, assembly GCA_963826655.1. Taxonomy (GTDB): domain Bacteria; phylum Desulfobacterota; class Syntrophobacteria; order Syntrophobacterales; family Syntrophobacteraceae; genus SbD1. Next base: position 20,699 of record CAWGZP010000123.1, on the reverse strand, counting down.
AATGATGGCGCGAAACTGCTCACGATCAGGCAGTCAAGAATCGTCGTGCCCGTTCAGGCCGCCGGGTTTGAGGCAGTAGCTTCCGCGGAGAGCCGGGCGGTCGGGGACATGAGCCGTGAAATTGCCGCCTGCCTTGAGTCTTTACCCCGGGAACAGCAGGCCCCATGATTTGCAAGGAGCGGGAATGGAAATTGCCTGACAGCGACCCTCCCCGCAGATGAGCGCTACGGCATGATCAGCCAGTTCCGGCGCGTGGCCGTCTCAATCCCAGCAAATATTGGCAAGGGGTTTCGAAACTAGACAACGACTGACAAGACACGTTTCTTTAACACTGCCGAAGGATCACCGCAGGAATGCCGCTAAACTGCAAGGAGCCCTGGACGTAAGCGCAGCTCAACTGGCTCTGCTGTCTGCGCGAGAAGTGCTTCCCACTTCCTGATTCTATGTTGTCGGAGCCGGGGCTAATTCTTTAGCGGATCCCGAATAAAGGCGGATGGCTTCCTCGCCGATCATCCGTGCGGCGGCATAAGCTGTTATTCCCCCCACGGGCAGCGACAGCGCGGTGAAGTCGAGGACATTGGCGAGCAACGGAACCCCGGCTGCAACACCGGTTGCGGCAACCACCGAAAGCATCTCGGGAACGCGCGCCTCATCTTCGATATCCACGCCGTAGAGAAGCGCAATCTCTAAAATGAGATAGAGGTGCATGCGGGTGACGGCCGAAGTTCCTCCCACAAAGCCCAGGAATTGGAATACCTGCCCCAGCCCGGGGACCAGCATCGGAAGGTGAATGAGAGCGCCTCCCAGAAAAGAGAGAGACGTTTGGGCCTCGATAAGGCGCCGCGCCTTTTGTTCGGCAGTCTCTTCGGGATAACCGGCGTTGACTGCTTCTACTACCGATCTGATACGGTTCTTGCGAAGGCGAAGGAAAAAGTAGAAGAACTGGTCGGCGAGGATGCTTTGTCGGGAAACTAAATCCTGGGCAGGCATTGTGTGGGCCTCCGTTTCAATCCAAGCCCCCGCGCGCGGGGTGACATCGTGAAGGGCTCCTAAACGCCCTGACCTGTTGACGAGCTTTCTAATTAAGAGGTTTTTGCGAGATTGTCAATCAGGGGAATCCACTGCATGCGGCAATATCGCTCCAATGCGGTGCGTCAACCCTCTTTCAGATGTCAAGAGGGCCGGGCTGAAGGCTTAGAATTTTCCCGAACAAAGGTTCCCACGTTTTCTTATGATCTCCCACGATAGAACAAACTCCGTGTTTCCCTTCTCGGACTGGAGCCAGCGGAGAAAAGGGCAGGACCTGTTTTCAGATCCCGCCCACCGTCGAAGCTGGTTGTTTTACCTGCCCGAAAAGGGGGAGCAGGGCAATTGGGGCGTTACCTTGTATACCGTTATTTCGTCGGCATTAGAAACCCACCGGCCTTTTGCACCGGTATTGTCCCCGGGGAGGACGAGGCGGGCAAAACCGTTGTCGCTGGAACCGGACACGGTCCCGTTGATCGAGTTGTCGGTGGCGCTAATCGCCAGCATGTCATACTGAGTGCCGGTCTCGTGGGTCAACTCGTACATGGACAAAACCGTGGCGTAGGCATCGGTCGCCGAAACGACGACGTAGCTGTCCATGTCCATTGTGTCAATACCTAAGGCTTTGAGAATGCTTAGCAAGGTGGGCCCGGTATAGACCGTGCCTGTCGAAGGGTCAGTGAAGGTCGCCTGCACCATCCCCTCTAGATCGGCGAGGTCATAGCTCTTTGGTATAATCCCCTCACCGGAAACAACGAGCCGAGTCGAGTAGAAGTGAGTACCCTGCCCTTTTATGACATTGACGCCATGAACTACGTTGATGCTTGACACGTTTTCGACCGCTTGCCCCTCACCGGCCAAGTCATACCGGCCGCACTTGTCCAACGTGATGGTGACCGCATCGGCAGGGCCATAGCTTGGGTTCAACTGCCCAACGGAGTAGAGCGCACTGGAACCGAACTTACCGGAGACCAGCACGAAATCCCCTTCGACATAGTTTTCAAATTTTGTCTCAACGTTTGAGTAGATGGGCGGGGGCGGCGTGGAGGGGACAAAAATACCGCCACCGGTGTTTTCCAACAGGGTCCACAGGTCCCCTGCCGCGCAGGGGTAAGTGCCGGGGGTCACGAAATCTCCCTCCACGGTACAAGCGAAGACCGAACCAACCGACGAAAGGAGCAAAACCAGCGCTGCTGCGACTGCCATGAAGAAACCAAGACTCTTTTTCATAACTGTTTTCCTCCAGGATTTGAGTGTGTCGCAATGTTTAATTCTCAATGATAAAGAACCCGCACTATGTCGTTCCCTCACCAGATCGGCCCATCTGATCGGGTAAGACATTTCCGGGTCTCACATCGAGTAGGCCGTCCGTCGTCTAGAGCGCGTGTGTTCCCGAGACCACCTCCTTTCCCGGTGCTCCCCTCCACCTATTCTTCAACATTTCACAACCTGGCCTGCCGGTGAAAAAGCCGGACGCGAACTGTCGCCACATCATCATCGAAGAATGATCGCCCCTAATCGACCCTGTCCTTCCCTCCCCGTCAAATCCCCTTGCCGTTAAATGCCTTCCTTTGGACCTGCGAACATAAGCATGTTGAAAATGAACTTGGCGAGCCAGGCTTCAAGATGAGAAAAAGTGCTTCAAGATCGGTCGATGATGCGGAGCATTCATTTCCGCACAGCCGGACCCATCTTGTGCCACGTCGAAATGATTAATGTCCTGCGTGAAGTTACAACAGTATGTCTATGCATGTCAACATTTTTTTCTACACGACATCAACGAAAGCTGTGCCCTGAGGTACGGGTAATTTCCCTCCGGATATTTTAAACATCGCAAAAGGAATGAGCGCTTCAATAATTATCATTGGTATAGGGTTCCCGGTTTTCGAACTCCTGCTCCCCTGAAGTTTTGTATCAGGTTGCCGCCAGGAGCGGCCGGGAATTCGATGTGTTGTAAAGGGGGGCCGCGGAGATAAAGCCCGGTTGGCCGGCTCATGAAATGTTTTCACTGCCTTTTTGCACAGGAGAAAACCTGTGAAAAACATCGTATTAATAATTGCAATGGCCCTGATGTTCTACGCTCCTAACTGGACCGGCTGTCAGTTGAGCTGCAACGATCAGTATGCATCAGGGGTTGAAGTATGCCGGTCGATCCACCATAACCCTTTAGACTCGGGCGATCTGGGTATGTGCGTCGGCAACTCGCACGATGTCTACAACATTTGTATGAATGGATGCCAGGGACTGAATTAAGCGGCCGCTCTACGTGATAAAAAGGGTGGTTTGATGCGTCTTGACTTCGGTATGGTCTTGGGGTTCCGGTCTTCCCACGGGCACCCGACCCTATACTTTTGTCTTAAGGGTTTTGCTGGGCGGACTTGAGAACCGCCCACTAACCCCGGCAAATCAGTTGTTGAATTTTTCCACACATACCCTGCCTGTCGACATTTTCCACAGCCCGAATTTCCAAACTGTGGAAATATTCGGCACCCTCCTCTTTGCACGGCCTGCCCCTGGTCTTGAAAGACGCTCGACGCTTCCCATAACCAATGGGGATATCGACACATTGCGAACTAAGTGGCGTTGAATCCTCCGAGTGGCACAATGCTTGCGATAGCTTATGAGCGGATTCAAGCAAAAAACCCTAACCTGGAGATGCAATGACATGGAAACCTTAGCTCACATAACGCAGGCCAAACAAGCTGAGTACATCATCGGACTGAAAGGGGTGTGTGATATGGAAAAGACATTAAGCATTTCAAACAGGTTGGCAGGTATGACAGTCGGTTTCGCTCTGATTGTGGTCGGACTTGGCTTCATGGTCCTCGGAGTCAGTCTTCTGCCGGTGATCGGAATTCTTATTGGCGCCCCCATACTGGCGGTCGCATGGCGTTTCCTGAACCCGAAAACGATTGCACACGAACGCATTGCAGGTTTCAAGGCCTCCGATGGTGTAATGTTCCATCCCGCTCCTGCGTGCGCGAGAACATAGGCCAACCGGATCGTTTCGGCTTTGGCCGAATTCCTCAGAACTGACCGGCATCACCGCTCTTCAAAACGCGGACGGTCCCAAAAGGAGTGTGTAACATGGAAAGGACGATAAACATTTCCTACAGGTTGGCAGCCATGATCATAGGGTTGTCGCTGGTTGTGGTCGGACTTGGCTTCATGGTCCTCGGGGTCAGTCTTCTGCCGGTGATCGGAATTCTTATGGCCGCTCCCATACTGGCGGTTGCATGGCGTTTCCTGAACCCGAAGACGATTGCATGCGAACGCATTGCAGGTTTCAAGGTCTCCGACCGCGTAATGTTCCATCCCGCTCCTGCGTGCGCGAGGACATAGGCCGACCGGATCGTTTCAACTTTGGGCGAATTCCTCAGAACCGGCCGGCATCACCGCTCTTCAAAACGCGGACGGTCCCGAAAGGAGTGTGTAACATGGATAGGACGATAAGCATTTCCTACAGGTTGGCAGCCATGATCATAGGGTTGTCGCTGGTTGTGGTCGGACTTGGCTTCATGGTCCTCGGGGTTAGCATTCTGCCGGTGGTCGGCATTCTGATCGGCATACCGATATTGGGGGTCGCCTGGCATTTCATGAACCCAAAGATGATTGTACTGGAGCGCATCGCGGGTTTCCTGGTTCCAAACGGCCTGATGTACCATCCCGGTCATGCATGGATCAGGGTGGAGAGCGACGACATCATTACAGTGGGCATGGATGATTTCGCCGTGAAACTCCTCGGTTCGGTTGATTTGATCTCCTTGCCCAAAGAAGGCTCCAAACTCAAGCAAGGCTCTTTAGGCTGGCTGATGAAGGCCGAATCCAGGGTGATCCACATGCTGTCCCCGATCGAAGGCGAAGTTGTGGCGACCAACAGCGAGGTCATCGATTCTCCCGCGGTGGCCTTCGACGACCCCTATGGGAAGGGCTGGCTGTTCAAAGTCAGAGGCCGCAATCTCACTTCGAATTTAAAAAACATGGTCCCTGCGTCTATGGTCGGCGAATGGTTTGAAAACATTCGCGAGGCTCTTGCCTCCAGGCAACCGGCAACGGCAGCAGCCGGGCTTTACCAGGACGGCGGCGCGCCGGTCTCAGGCCTTGCCAGGGCGATTGACCCACTAAAATGGGATGATTTGGCCAGGGAGTTCCTACTCACAAAATAACCAAAATCGCAGAAAGACCTTACCCATCGCTTTTAGTCGAACCGGCGGACTCATCCGATACACGCCTTTTCAGCGCATCTTTTGCAAAACAGCGAACTCTTCGTATCGAGATCTTCCATATAGGTCGACGACCTCATCACACATTCGGGAGTCCGGCAATGGGTGAGACCGAATGTGTGGCCAAGTTCGTGGACGGCTTCTTTGAAAAGACGCTCCCGCAGGGACTGGGGATTTTCCGGCAGGCCATATAATTTATTATCAAGGCGAAAAGAGCTAACGACGGCGCATCGGCCGTTCAATCGCGCTTCTCCGAAAACGAAGGTCAAGATGGGAATGAACAAGTCGAGTCCGGACACTCCAAGCACTTTGGATTCTCCGGCAGGAAAGTCCTTTTCAAGCTGTTCGATGATCGCGGAGGAATAGTGCTGACGCCTTATGGGGTCGAAAAATGGGCGCGGATCAAAGCCGGTTGGACACACGTGAGCTTTCCTGTGAAAACGGGCTTCGAGCAGTTCCCCCATGCGCTCCAGTTCGTGTTCAGCCGAAAAACTGATAGGAACCAATATTATCATTGTGATTCTGAGCCGGAATAGCGCCATTGAGCAGGAAAGAATAAAGAGATATGAGAATCAATATTTCAGCCCGTACTTTTTGATCTTATTGTAAATAGTGGCTCTGTCGACGTTGAGCAACTGGGCGACAAGGGATATGTTTCCCGCCGTTTTGTCGAGGGCAAGCTGGATGTGGCGCTTCTCGATTTCCGCCATGGATAGTATCTGCTCTGTCTCGTCGGCTGTTTGCTGGTTCGCGGCCTTCCCGCCACCGACGAAGCAAAAATCGTCGATAGTTACCGTTGGAGGTTTTCCCACGACCAGGGCCCTCTCGACCGCATTCTGGAGTTCCCTGACGTTGCCCGGCCATGGATATTGCGTAAGCATCTTCATGGCATCCGGATCGATTCCCGAGAACGGTTTGTTCATAGCGGTGGCAAATTTGCAAAGAAAATGTTCCACCAACAGGGGAATATCCGAAGTTCTCTCCTTCAGAGAGGGCAGTTGAATGTTGAAAACGTTTAAACGATAGTAAAGATCTTCCCTGAACGTGCCTTCCTTGACCGCATCCTCAAGATTACTGTTTGTGGCCGAGATTATCCTGAAGTCTGCGTCTACGACCTGGTTGCCGCCCAGACGCGTGAACTGCTTGCTTTCGATGACACGCAGCAGGTCCATTTGAGTCTTGGGACCGATGTTGCCTATTTCGTCGAAGAATACAGTGCCTTTATGGGCCAGTTCGAGCTTGCCCTTGCGGCGATACTGAGCTCCGGTGAACGCCCCTCGCTCGTGGCCGAACAGCTCGCTTTCCACGAGTGTATCGGGTATCGCTCCGCAATTGATGGCTATTATCGGGAAATATCTCCGTTTGCTGTTAGCGTGGATTGCCTTGGCAACAAGTTCTTTGCCCGTCCCCGAGGCGCCCTGGATCATCACCGTGGTGTCCATGTCGGCCACGGTATGGATGAGTTTGAAAATTTCCTGCATCTGCCGGCTCTCGCCGACCATCTGATCCATGTATACCAGGTACCGTATTTCGTCCTTCAGGATCAGGTTTTCGCGGACCAGCTTGCGCTGTACAACTGCATTGCGGATCAGCCTGCTCAGGTCGTCCGGGTCGATCGGTTTGGTTATATAATCGTAGGCGCCCTGCTTTAAGGCCTGCACGGCTGTGTCTACCGAGGCATAGGCCGTCATTATGATGGTTACCAGGTGATTATCTATTTCCTTCAGGCGACGCTGCAGCTCGAGTCCATCCATCCCGGGCATCCTGATGTCCAGGAGCGCCACGTCGAAGCTAAAATCCGACAGCTTCTTCGAGCGCTTCCGACGCTTCGGCCGCAACTTCCACCTGGTAGCCGTCCTGCGCGAACCAGGCCTTGAGAGAGTCGCGCACCACCGGCTCATCGTCGACGATCAGCACTGACACCTGATCGGTCTGATCGGTCTGATCGGGCATTTCTCCTCAAACTCCAGCTGTATTATTTTTCACCCTGAACTAATTCCCGGTATATCGGCAGTTCATAAGCCGGATACCAGGTGATGTTCCCTGATGGATTCTTCCTGATCTTTTTGTTTTTGCTTTCTGGGAAGTGTAATCGCAAAAACGGCTCCATGTCCGGGCTCAGATTCCACCTCTATTGTCCCGTTATGCCTCAGCACAATACCGTAGACTACGGAGAGACCCAGCCCAACGCCGTTGACTTCTTCCTTGGTGCTGAAGAAGGGCTCGAATATGCTCGATTGGATCTCTTTGGGGATGCCTTTGCCGTTATCCGCCACCTGGATACGCAGAGCGTCCCGGTCGACCACATCCTGGGTCTTGACAGTCAGGGCGCCGCCTTTGCTCATAGCTTCCGCGGCGTTGATGAAGAGAGCGACCAGGGCTTGCTGGATCTCATTTGCGTTGCCGACAATGAAAGCATCCTTCGCTTCCAGCCTTTTCACAACTTTTAACTCATTTATTTCAAAATGGAGGTTGGTTATGAGCAGGCCCTTGTTAATGAGATCGTGAATATCGACTTTCTCTAAAAGGCTACCGGGACATTGGGAAAAATGGAGTAGATTCTTGACAATGTTTCCGCAGCGTTTGACCTCCTTTATGATTATTTCCAATTGCTCCGCAGCCACTTCTCTTTGCTTTTCCGTGATGGAATCCGTGCTTAACTGGCGTCTGAGGAGCTTCGTGTAGGTCAGCACCCCACCGAGAGGGTTGTTGATCTCATGGGCCATGTTGGCGGCGAGTTCACCCATCGAAGCCATTTTCGCATGAGCCATGTTGGCGGTAAGTTCGCCCATGGAAGCCATTTTCGCAACGTGGAGCATCTTGCGGGACACTTCCGCGCTTTCCGCTTCCACCCGCTTCAAATTCATCACCATGCTGTTGAAAGAACCCGCCAGGTCCGCTATTTCATCGCTTCCCTTGAGCTGGACGCTGAAATCCAGGTTGCCGCTCTCCACCTCACGAGTGCCTTCGGCAAGCTTGTCCACCCGCGCGCGCACCATCCGCCATATGTAAATTCCCGCAAAAAGCTCAATGATGAATATCGCACCCATTGAGTAGAAAATCATCTGGTTGCGGTTGGCGACGATGTTTTCATCCACTTGCGTGAGGTTGAACTTGGAGTCGAGCACACCGAGTATTTTTTTCTCTGAAGGTGACGGGTGGCAGCCGGAGCCGGCGCAGCCCGACTCGTTGCGAATTGACTTTATGACCCCCAGGACCCGGTAGCCTTCCGGAGAGTCGAAAATTCGAGGCCGCATGGTTTCGGGAATGTATTCAAGGGGCCTCTCACTCTCACTGCCATGACAGACGACGCATTGCTCTGCTTTGAGGTCCGCAACTTCCCCCAGCTCTTTATTGTTTGTGCTGAAAACGATGGCCCCGTTTTCGTTGTAAATCCGTATACCCTCAACTCCCGGCTCACGCCCCAGGGTGCTGATTATCTGTGCAACGTCCTGCTTGCGGTTAAGCAACATGCTGTAATGGACGGCTCCTGCAACCAGGTCGTTGTTGCTCTTGGCGTTCCTGACTATCTCCTCCATCAGGTGCCTCGTGCTGGCGCGGATAATTAACGTGGTCAAAGAGAAGAACATCACCGAGCTGACAAGTAGAATCAGGCAGAAGAGTCTGAAAGCAAGCGATCTGGTGAATTTCGGTAAGGCATTCCACCCCTGCTTTTTAGACTCTTCTGCCTGTTGAACGCCCTCTGCTTCCACCGTTGTCCTCTGTTGCATATTCAATCCATTATTTCTTGATTTGAATGTAGTCGTTCGAAACCCCACAGTCTCCCAGTCTCAATCTATCATAAGCCCGATGCCGGTTCAAGGAATTCCCTTTTCACGGTGGACCTGCCCTCCCGGAGTCCTAAAATAAATCACCTCCTCATGGCCGCGTCCCTTCTTCCCCGGTTGCCGCGTCCCGTCTTCCCCGGCGGCATATCTATTGATCTTATCAAAATGTGTATTATTTCTTTATAGAAATAGAAGATAAATCCGGTAGCAGAGGTAATTATGGATCTCAAGTTGAATAACAAGCTGGCTTTGGTGACGGGTTCCACCGTCGGGATCGGCTTTGCCATTGCCAAATCCCTTACGGCTGAAGGTTGCCGGGTGATCATCAACGGCCGCAGCAAAGACCGGGTGGCCGGGGCCATCGAGACGATTCGTCAGGCCCATCCCCATGCCAGGCTTGAAGCCCTGGTCTCCGATCTGGCGAAACCCGAGGGAGCCGAAGAAACCATCCGGCGTTTTCCGGCGGTGGACATCCTGGTCAATAATCTGGGGATGTATGAGGTCCGGCCATTCGAAGCGATAAGCGACGCGGACTGGCAGGTCATAATCGAGGTCAATTTCATGAGCGGCGTGCGGCTCTCCCGTCACTATCTGCCGCGCATGAAGACCGAGAATTGGGGCCGCATCATTTTCCTGTCCAGCGAATCCGGGGTGAATATCCCGGTAGAGATGATCCATTACGGTGTCACTAAATCCATGTACCTGGCCCTGAGCCGGGGCTTGGCGGAAACTACCAGGGGCACAGGCGTCACCGTGAACGCGGTGCTCCCCGGCCCGACCCGCTCAGAAGGCGTTGACCGCTTCATTGCCGAATTTGGCCAGGCTAAGGGCATCACTCCCGAGGAGGTCGAAAAAGAGTTCTTCCGGTCGGTTCGCCCGACTTCGCTCCTGCAACGCTTTGCCGGCGTCGAAGAGGTGGCCTACCTCGTAACCTGCCTGGCCAGCCCGCTCTCTTCGGCCACGAACGGCGCAGCAGTGCGTGTTGATGGCGGAGTCGTCCGCTCTATCCTGTAACGGAACAGAGGAAATCTATGATTAAAGTGAAGCGGCGGGGTTACGCATTGTTACTGATTGGAACCCTGTCATTGATTGGGGTCGCCGCCGCGACCGGGCATTCGCAGGAGACGGCAGGCGAGTATGTCGCGCCGTCTCAAACCGTTCCAAAGGGCAGAGCGCCCGGGATGCAGGTTCAATTGTTGAGCCATGGCAAACAGACGAGAGAATATGCGGTCGTCTTCGGTAAGGGAGATGAGGCTTTTTCCGGATTGCTGGATTTTGCGGAGCAGTATCACGTCACGAGTGCACATTTCACCGCTATTGGAGCGCTGAATAAAGCAACGTTGGCGTGGTTTGATCCCCAGCGCAAGATGTACAGGAAGATTCCCGTCGACGGGCAAGTGGAAGTGGTTTCGATGATCGGCGACATCGCGCTCTATAAAGGAAAACCTGTAGTCCATACGCACATGATGGTGGGAACTTCAGACGGGACAACTCGCGGTGGCCATGTCCTCGATGCGTATGTATCCCCGACGCTGGAAGTAATGGTCACAGTCGACGAGATAGCTATGCAGAAACGGTTCGATCCGGAAACAGATCTGACTTTGATTGATCCGGCTTTGAAATGACTACATGTTAGAAGGACAAGCTTCGATGCTGCAAGCCGGGAAGACACCTCGCATTGCCTTGGAAGCCGGGAAGGTCCTCACGCTTTTCCCGTTCCTGTCGCTTGCTTTAATCTTCGCTCAGGTCCTGCCATCGTCGGCCAGTGTTTCCGACGTCTCTCCTCCGTCTGTTTATTATTGGCACGTATGGACCGATACGAACGGCGTCAGCCATCAAACGAAATGTGAAATAAACAACTTCGTGCTGCAAAGCATTTCGCCGCCCGCTGCCCCACAATGGCTGGACCGTCTAAAGGCCGAAGGGGCGGAAGTGGTTGTCACGGTTCTGCCCACAGGCTGGGTAGGAACATGGCACGAGAACCCGAGACCGCAATGGATCATTCCCCTTTCAGGACGCTGGTTTGTGGAAACGATGGATGGCACCCGGGTGGAGATGGGCTCAGGCGAAGTATCGTTTGGCGAGGATCAAAACACGAAGCCGAATTCAAAAGGCGAGAAGGGACATTTATCCGGCACGGTCGGCAGTGAGCCGGCAGTCCTCATGATTATGCAACTGAAGGACCCTCCAACCGTTAACCGGCAGTGTCATTTCAAATGAATACGAACCGGCTGTTACGAAAAGCTCCTCGCGAGGTGCAAAATCCCCCTGCCCCCTTTACAAAAGAGGGGATAGTTTCGAGCCCTTTGCAAAAGGGGGCAGTACTCTCCACTTGGGAAAGAGGGAAAAGGCTGGAAATACCTCCAGCAGCCACTGTTCGGTGTTCACTGCTCACCGTTTACTGCCCGGCAGCCTGCGCACAATCACCCCCCTTTTCTAAAGGGGTAGGGGTGATTGTGTATTTTCGTGCAAGACAGTATCTCACGTCCCTTCGGGACACCCTGAAACCACGAAAAGATCCCCAGGGTGGGTGGAGTGGAGACCCGTAGGATGGGTGGAGCGGTAGCGCAACCCATCGTCCTTACCGTAGTTTAGCCCCTCGTGGGCGTTTTTTTCGCAACAACCAAAACGTCATCCACATCTTTGAGTACATCCAAATCGGAAAATCTGAATACCTCCAGACCGAGATTGACCAGGCATTCATCTCTGAGCTTGTCTTTCGCCCTGCGCTTGGGCCAATCTTTTCCGTCTTTGTTCTTTCCCATGGCCAAACTCCGACTCCATTTGTCTCCAAGTAAATGCGCCCTAAGGGGCGCACTAAGACAAAAAAGGCGGAGACATGAGTATCTCCGCCTTCCAGCTTAGATATGGGAAGCCTTTAACTAGACTATCAATTTCTTCCTGAACGCAACAAGGCAGGCCAGAGCCGGGCCGAAAAGGAACAAAGTCTCAGGTATGGGAGTTGGGCTTCCACTTGTTGTAGGAGTAGAAGGGTTTACCCAGTCCCCTCCATGGCATCTCTGTTGGAGGTATGCCGCTGAATAGAAGTCGCTTTTGCCTCCGGTGCTTTGGTAATCGAAGTCCGAAGCTTTAAGCCCGGACGCTGTTAGATCGTAAACCACCGTTTCGTCCCCACTGAGTTCTTTTGCAGACGTTGCACCCCATTTGAGTTCGAAGTTATAATATCCGCCTCCACCAGCTTTAATCGACTTCGAACCTTCCTTGGCTTTCAATATCGAGCTGGCAGCGACCCCGTGTCCAGTGCCGGATGATCCCTCATAAGTGAATACCACACGCGAAGCAATCGAGTTCGGATTGAAGTTAAAATACAATCCATTACTTCCAAGATAAACACCGCTGGCAAAACCGGAGGTGCTTATAGTCAATTGAACCTCATTCGTTCCAATGTCTTTAAAGTTCGCCGTCAGCCAATTATCTGTCGGCACGTAGTTGATGCCGCCTCCTGAACTTGAAAAAATGTTATCGTAGTCTAACGTTACATAATTCGCACTGGCGGACAATGGAGCAATGGAAACCCAGCATAAAGCAAGAAATATGAGGCTAAAGAGCATGGCTGGTGATTTCAATCTTAACGCTCTCAGCATTTTCACTTCCCCTCCTTCCACTTCTTCGTACATTGAATTTGAACTTTCTGCCTATTCTATGCATGCCGCTTTCACGCTGCGGGCTTAGAGATCTTTTCACACCTGAGTTCAGCTCTTCATCGGCGCCATTGGCTTGGTGTCACAGGTTGTCTTGAGTTTTGCCTCTTCTTAAGCTACGGTCAACCATCCTCCACAATCCCCAAGCCTGGCCGAATTCAGTGAGTTGGAACACGATCAAAAGCTCTTTCAGCCCCTCTCACCCCCTCTCCTGTTTTTTTGCTCCCCAAGGCATGCATATCCGGATGAGTTTATAGCAGTTTTGAAACGGCAATGGTCGACGTGACTTCGGTAAGATAATAGCTATAATTTATGACTATTTGTCTATAAAGTGTAAGTTATACCTTAGACTTACACTCTTGTTGGCCACAGCACATTTTTCCGTTTATAGGAGCAATGCTGTCCGCTTAAAAATGAATAAATAGGCCTGAATTCTTGCTTTTATGAATAGCCTGGCCTTCAAAAGCGGGGCAACATTCGTAAAGCAAATCTCAAATGCGGAAGTTGAGCTAAGCAAAACTGTCGAAGAAAACGGCTTCCGGCCAGCAGCAGTGACTTAAGAAAGACCCTGTCGCAAGAATTGGCTTAAGAGTTCTGGGGGACCCTAGAAAAGAAGGGTCCCCGTGCTCAGGAGGTGTACATATTCTATGAACTATAGCAGCTCTAAAACAGCAACTGTCGATGTTACTTTGGTAATATAATAGTTATTATTTACGATTATTTGTCAATAGATTGTAAGTAATATCTGATGTTTACTTTATTGATCCGGCCACAATTAAGCAGATATTGTCCCGAGCCTTTGGAGGGAGGCGATGACAGACCGGCGTGTTATCTTTGAAGTCCATCGGCTAAAAAACCTCGCCATGGAGGAGCGATTTGAGAGTAAATCCCGAACGATTACGAAGTCGTCCTCATCATCAACGAAAAGAACCTTTCAGATTCCGCGGACCTGCATGTGTCTTTGGTAGAGGACCAGGTTCTTGAAGTCCGGGGAAACGTCGAAGCTGATTTTGAGGGCCTCCGCGTAAGGGCTGCGGGAGGCGTCTTCGCCGTTGATGGTTTCGATGACGATGCGGCGCATCGGTTGAAATCTTCTTGTGAGCAGGTGGTGGAGCAATCCGAGATAAGACTCCATGTGGGAAGCATCCACGGGCACATGAAAGATGAGAGTCTTTGCACCGCGCCGTGATTCCATGACCAGGTCCCTGCCATGATAGACGAGATGGGTCCCCGGGACCCGCCGGGGAAGTTTTCCTTTCAGGGCCTCCAGCCTTACGCCGCAAGCCGATGCAGGATCTGTGGCGCAAATCCAGTAGATAGACTCCACCGGAAATTTCCCCTGGAGCATACGGAAAGCCTCATGTGAAATAAACTGTGGGCCGGGAACTCCTTGAAAGAAATAGCCGGTCAGGACCTCCCCGGAAAGTTCCATCAACCGCAGGGCACTAAAGATACCTCTCCAACCGAATGCCGGCAGCTCGTTTTGCAGAAGCTCGCGGAATATGATGCCATAACGGTCCAGAAGCACCCGAACCCGTTCTTTCCCGCGCTCTGCCCTTTCCAGGAAATCCTCCTCGCGCTTCGGCCACGGAATGCGCATCCAATTCCCGGCCATCGGAAGCGAACCCTTCCACATGGAAAAGGCGGCCCTGTTGCCGTGCCGGTGTCTCCGGCTGCCTTTGGCCATCAGCGCCGTCGCGTCCGGCACCTTAAAATTGTTCTCGATTCCATGGCGAAGAGAGACGAACGTGTCGTTAGTGAGCTTCCCCAGCCAGACTTCTTTCCAGAGCATCTCCGCTAATTCTGCCGGTCTGCTGTTAGACAGACCGGCAAGGGTCGAAAAATCACGGCGGACTCCCGGATCCGGAAAAAGACGTGTGAAATCCACATCATTCTCCATTCCTTCGGATTCGCTCTGAATCCTAAGGACGGGACCCACCCCTGCAGCAGGAAAAGAAACGTCTGACGTCACCCTCGCGGGAGCCGGAACCAGGCGAAGAAATCTTTGTGATGCCTTCCCCTCTTCAGTCCTTTGAGAGACTTCAGGCATTGGTCCGCGCATCTCTGCAGGCCCTTGAGAGACCTTTGGCGCACGCGGCCTCCGGAGGCCCTCACCGGACGAGTTCACGACTTCGCCCGCCTGCGCTTAGGCCCTCTTCGTTTGCGCCTTCTTCCTGCAAAAGATCCAGGTCCGGCTCAAAGGAAAAGGCCACGCGCCTGCCGGGCATTCCAATCCAGCGAAGATCGCTTTGCTGCATGATGGAGTCCAGCCAGGAGAAATCATAAGGTCTGAGTCTCGCAGGGAAAACCTCCATTTCCCAAAGTTCTGCAGGGGCCGGGTAGGAGACCAGTTGCTCTATTTTTCGAAATAGCCCGTCAGGGCCGGCTTCGGATTCCGGGGTAACAAGACCCTGCCATTGTGCGAGAAAGGGCTGCAAGCACGCAACACTCAAGGCGGAAAAGGCGGGTCTGGCCGCCGCCCGCGAAAGCCGGAGCATCACCTCGAAGTTTTGGCTGTCGCAGATGCTATCCAGTTCGTCATTTTCCAATAGACGCCCCGAAACGAGCCCTTCCGCATCGATCAGCGCCTCCACGGCCCCCGCCGCCCGATCATTGTCCAGGCCAAGCGTTGCCCGCACGAATTCCATCCTCCGGGGCGAATAGAACTGGAACCATTCGGAGAAGATTGTCGTAAACAGCTCGTCGCGGTCTTCGGCAACCGGTTCGACATCTTCTGGCGCAAAATCTTCCAGATCAAAATCTACGAACTCAAAATCCTTTAGCCGGGAAAGAAGATCGCGCAACCGGGAAGCCGGGATGGTTTCCCCGGAGTCCAGCCTCGAAGCGGATAGATAGTCTATGTCCCAACCAAAACCGAGGCTTATGCGCGGTAGGTTCTCGAGCGCAACGATCAGAGGCCCGGCCGCCTTCGGTGGGTAGATCCGCACCAGCCTGGAGGCGACGGACGCAATTATGGTTTCAGGGTTCAGGCCGTGATCGCGCCGCACGGCATCCAGCAGCATTTCCCATTCGGATTCGGGCAAAAGAAGTCGTTCCTTTACCCATTCGACCAGGTCCGGAGCGCTATCCGGCGAATAGCCGAGGCTCAGTCGCTGGCGCTTCAGCTCGAACCGTTCGGCCAGTTCGACGGAAACCGCCGGGCGCAGCTCGGGGATTGAGACCACCTCATGCAAGAGATCTGTCCGAAGCTTTGAGCCCTTGCCCGACTTTGGCTGGTCGTCCATGTACATGTATTGATTGATCTGGGGCCAACTGATCGACTGCGCCATTGGGCTGGGGCGACCCGTATGGGCTTCCGACCACGCGATGGCGCCCGATTCCAGTTCGCCAAGCACTTTAGCAAGCCCTTGCAGGTCGAGTTCATCCTTTAAGCACGTGCGCCAAGCCTCGAGAAGTATAGGAAAATCCTCATACTGGAGCACTGAGTCGAGCAGCCTTTGAGAGCGAAGCCGGCTCATCCAAAGCGGCATCCGCTCGTTTAGTTGTCGGCGGGGCAGGAGCAGCGCCCGGCCGGCGCACTCCCGGAACCTGGCTCCAAAAAAACCTGAGTTTTCGAGTTTTTTCTTTATAAGCCCGGAAAAGTTGGCGCTGGTGACCAGGGAGAGAATCTCCTCACCTCCCGCTTCATGAGGCAGTTGCAACATGATTGAGTCATTGCCGGGATAAAGCTCGGGGCTGTACCCGTAGCGGCCCTCCCAGGCAGCATCCAGGGCCATGGCAAACGGCCGGTTTATACGGCCTCCCCAAATGGTGTGAAGCACTACCTGATTTCCGGGATATCCCCCGGGCCCCGCGCCGATATACTCCACCAGCACATGGCGCCGGTGGGGAAGAGGACGCCCGGTCGCCTCCTTTTGCCTCACCAGAAAGGCGATGAGGCGTTCCAGGGCGCCAGGCTCCAGGCCTCGAAGGGTGAACGATGAATCGCGGGAATGGAGAAGCGAAGACCGGGCAGCAAGTAAACCTGAAAACCGTTCTACGGCGCCTGAGTCCTTGAGAGGTGTCTTCCGGATGAAATTTTTCACCTCGGGATCTTCCAACAGTTCCTCGGCCGCTTCCAGAAAATCTGCGATCCGCTCCGAAAAGTGAGAATCGCGCAGGTTTTCCTCGGCTTTCCAAAATGGGGGGGCCGCGGCCCCGGGTCGAGCGGGAGTAACGAAGACATCGTTGTGAGTGATCCGCTCGATCCTCCAGTTCTGAGTGCTCAAGGTAAACACCTGGCCGATCTTGGCTTCCCAGACGAACTCTTCGTCCAACTCCCCGATTCGCGCCCCGCTTTCATTGTGGCGCAGATGGAAGTAGCCCCGGTCGGGGATGGTGCCGCCGGAAAAATAGACTGCCTGCAGTGCGCCTTTCCTTGCCGTGGCCGTGTTTTCGAGTCTATCGACGGCGATACGCGGTTTCAGCTCTCGCAGCCGGCTGCCGGCATACCGGCCTGCCAGCATCTCGATCACGAGATCGAATTGCCGGCGGCTGAGCAAGTGGTACGGATAGCTGGTTTTAAGCCGGGCATAGAGGTCATCGAGGTTCCATGTTTCAACCCCGGTCATGGAAACGATGATCTGGGCCAGCACGTCCAGCGGGCGGAGTATAGGACTAACCGCTTCGATGTCCTGGCCGAAGATTCCGCCGGCCAGTACCGCCGTGTGCAAAATATCCTGGGAGTCGATGGGGAAAAGAGTTCCACGGCTGACTTCCCCCACCCGATGCCCTGCCCTGCCGATCCGTTGAATGGCCGAAGAAAACGATGGAGGCGCTTGAAGCAGGACCACCTCATCGAGTGCTCCGATGTCTATGCCCAACTCCAATGAGTTCGTGGCCACGATGGCGCGCAGTTCCCCGGCTTTGAGCTTCTTTTCCACTTCGGCGCGGATTTCGCGGGAGAGGGAGCCATGATGGGCATAGGCCACGGGGGCCGGCTCGCCCTCGTTGAGCAAGTGCGTGAGCTTTTCACATAACCGCCTGCTGTTGGCAAAAACCAGGGTCGACCGGTTTCTTGCGACTACCTCTTTGACCTCGTGCACAAAAGGCCGCCAGAAGGAGTCCGGTTCATCCCGGGCGGCGGCGGCGGCTTCCGGGAACCTGACGGTGAGTCTGTACTCCTTCTTTCGGGAAGAGGAGACAATGCGAACCGGCCTGGCGGAGTAGCCGGGACTGCGGGCATCGCCAATCATCCGGTAGCCTCCGACAAATTGACCCACCGTTTCCAACGGCCGAACGGTAGCCGAAAGGGCAATGCGCTGGAACTCACCGGAAAGGGGCACGAGGCGGTCGACACCGGTTATAAGGTGCACGCCGCGCTTGCTGTCCACTACCGCGTGAATTTCATCCAGGACCACGGTTCGGATATTAGTCAGCATGGATCGGCCTCCGTGGGAGCTGAGCAGCAGATTGAGGCTCTCCGGCGTTGTGATCAGGATTTCCGGCGGCTCGCGCAGCATTCGGCGCCGCTCGGACTGGGGTGTATCGCCGCTTCTTACTGCGACTCCGATGGGCGGAAAATATTCTCCGGCCCGTGTGAAGACTGCTTTGAGTTCGGATATAGGCCTGATGAGGTTTCTTCGGATGTCGTTATTTAGCGCCTTGAGGGGCGAAACATAGAGCACGCTGGTCGGGCCGAGCGGCCATTTTCCCGTTATCAGTTCGTTTATAGCCCAAAGGAAGGCAGCCATCGTCTTCCCGCTTCCAGTCGGAGCGGTGATCAGGACGTGCTCTCCCGCCGCAATTTGCGGCCACGCCAGCATCTGCAGGTCGCTTGGCGCACCGATGGATTCGGTAAACCAACTCGCCACGAGCGGGTGGAGGTATTTGAGGGGTGATTGGTTGTTTTCCATATCCATGCTTATAGTCATTGAAACCCTTTTCCGGTATGATTTCACGAATACTTCGGAGTCGATCTTCAAATCATTTGGGAAACTATCCGGCACGACCTCCCTCCCTTGGCGCCGCTATTTAGGGCGGTGCTGGCCCGGAACGCGTAAACACAATCTCCCCGTCATAAGACGGAAATCAGGGCGGTCGGACGCCGGCCGAACGACAATGCAAACGTCAGAAAATTTTCCTGCTTGGCAGATCTCTCTTTATGGGACTTACTTGGTGAGTAGACCGGAGGAATTTCACCCCCAGCCTCTCTCAGAACGGTGCGGGAGCCTCTCGACTCACACCGCTCCCATCAAGCAAATGCGCCAACCATCCCTCGCTGCCAGTGAACAAAAAGATGCGGCTGCCGTTTCGCCATACCCATGAGGAATTGGCAGCTCCGCGTCTTGTGGCTCCGCAACCGTTTAAACTTCCGCATGGCCCAGGCAACCAAAGTTTTATTGAAGTGCCTGAGAACTGGATACATTGCCGACCGGTAGAATCGCCCATAATATTCAAGCCAGCCTCGTAGCACAGGATTGTACATTTGAGCAATCTGTTGCAGGCTTAGATCTGTTCGATTGCGTAGATTCGAAATGCGAGTCGCTTGTCGCATGGCCGACAGCGCCTTCGAACTCACGGCTGGTGTGAAGCTCACAAACATCCTGTTGAGCTTGCAATTCTTGACCGACCGCGCCCGAAAGGTATACCCCAGGAAGTCGAACTCCTTAACCGGGTATCGCCCCTTGCGACTTCCGTCCTTGCAGTAGACAATCCTGGTCTTGTCCGGATGCATTTCAAGGCCGCATTGCGCCAGCCTGATCGCTAGAGCAGCTCTGACAGCCGTTGCCTCCCGCTCTGTTCTACAGTGGACCAATCCATCATCGGCATACCGACACCAAGGAGCTGATGCAAATGTGCGCCCCATCCAGAGATCGAAAACATAGTGCATGAAAAGATTACATAAAACAGGGCTCACTACACCGCCTTGCGGGGTCCCCTTGGTACGTTCCACCAGGGTTCCATCCGCCAGTTGCAGTGAAGCTTTCAGCCATCGCTCTATGTAGAGTATCACCCACTTGCACTCTGTATGTTTCCGGACAGCCCGCAACAGCAATTCATGGTCGATGTTGTCGAACATCCCCTTTATGTCGAACTCCAAAACCCAGTCATACCGCCAGCACCGCTTACGTGTTGTCTCTATGGCATCCAGGGCCGACTTTCCGGGCCTGTAGCCATACGAGTCCGGCAGAAATACGGATTCTACAGTCGGCTCAAAGGTCAGCTTAACCACCATCTGCGCCACCCTGTCTGCTACGGTGGGGACTCCCAGGATTCTAACGCCTCCGTTTTTCTTGGGTATTTCCACTGCTTTTACCGGAGGGGGAAAGTAGCTTCCCGACGACATCCGGTTCCAGACCTTATAAAGATTGTCCTTCAAATCTCTCTCAAAATCCTCAATCGACTGCCTGTCGACCCCGGCAGCACCAGCATTGGCTTTAACGGCTTTAAACGCCTCCATCACCAACTGCTTTGAAATGATAAACGATTTTGCTGCATTCAACAGTCTCCTCCTGTTGCCAGTTGAACTCCGAATACAACCACTTGACCCAACCCCTTTGCTCCAGCCGCATTACCAGCCTTCAACGCTCATACGGGTTGGTCCGCCCCAGTGCTCCGCATCGGTACTCTTGCCTTGTGGATTTTGCCACTTGTGCTTCTCCCTTAACATCAGAGCCACTGGTTCCCGCAGTTCCGCACGAGAGCCCGAATCAGATTCACGCCTCCTATACGCCGGCCGCCGCCTGCCCAGTTACCAGGTTTCCGGCAGACTTGTCTCAGGAGATAGAACAGCCCCTGATTTTGACGAGCGATTCCATGGTTTACGACGCTTCAACGGAGGTTTACTTGTGTTCGTCTCCTGACCTCCACCTGCTTGGGGTATGTCCTCGGCGCTTTGAGTCAAATGCTCACTACCAACGGCTTTTGATCGCAGCAGCTTTGAGTGGTTTGGAGCCTGCCCCTGAGGCCGATTCCGAAGGACCTACCTTCATCTCCCATGCAGCTTATGCACAGTAGGTCAGTTCACACTGAACCTCCCTTCCGTGCGCCTGCGGCGC
>CAWGZP010000122.1:0-36419 GCA_963826655.1 uncultured delta proteobacterium | reverse complement strand
AGACCGGAGGAATTTCACCCCCAGCCTCTCTCAGAACGGTGCGGGAGCCTCTCGACTCACACCGCTCCCATCAAGCAAATGCGCCAACCATCCCTCGCTGCCAGTGAACAAAAAGATGCGGCTGCCGTTTCGCCATACCCATGAGGAATTGGCAGCTCCGCGTCTTGTGGCTCCGCAACCGTTTAAACTTCCGCATGGCCCAGGCAACCAAAGTTTTATTGAAGTGCCTGAGAACTGGATACATTGCCGACCGGTAGAATCGCCCATAATATTCAAGCCAGCCTCGTAGCACAGGATTGTACATTTGAGCAATCTGTTGCAGGCTTAGATCTGTTCGATTGCGTAGATTCGAAATGCGAGTCGCTTGTCGCATGGCCGACAGCGCCTTCGAACTCACGGCTGGTGTGAAGCTCACAAACATCCTGTTGAGCTTGCAATTCTTGACCGACCGCGCCCGAAAGGTATACCCCAGGAAGTCGAACTCCTTAACCGGGTATCGCCCCTTGCGACTTCCGTCCTTGCAGTAGACAATCCTGGTCTTGTCCGGATGCATTTCAAGGCCGCATTGCGCCAGCCTGATCGCTAGAGCAGCTCTGACAGCCGTTGCCTCCCGCTCTGTTCTACAGTGGACCAATCCATCATCGGCATACCGACACCAAGGAGCTGATGCAAATGTGCGCCCCATCCAGAGATCGAAAACATAGTGCATGAAAAGATTACATAAAACAGGGCTCACTACACCGCCTTGCGGGGTCCCCTTGGTACGTTCCACCAGGGTTCCATCCGCCAGTTGCAGTGAAGCTTTCAGCCATCGCTCTATGTAGAGTATCACCCACTTGCACTCTGTATGTTTCCAGACAGCCCGCAACAGCAATTCATGGTCGATGTTGTCGAACATCCCCTTTATGTCGAACTCCAAAACCCAGTCATACCGCCAGCACCGCTTACGTGTTGTCTCTATGGCATCCAGGGCCGACTTTCCGGGCCTGTAGCCATACGAGTCCGGCAGAAATACGGATTCTACAGTCGGCTCAAAGGTCAGCTTAACCACCATCTGCGCCACCCTGTCTGCTACGGTGGGGACTCCCAGGATTCTAACGCCTCCGTTTTTCTTGGGTATTTCCACTGCTTTTACCGGAGGGGGAAAGTAGCTTCCCGACGACATCCGGTTCCAGACCTTATAAAGATTGTCCTTCAAATCTCTCTCAAAATCCTCAATCGACTGCCTGTCGACCCCGGCAGCACCAGCATTGGCTTTAACGGCTTTAAACGCCTCCATCACCAACTGCTTTGAAATGATAAACGATTTTGCTGCATTCAACAGTCTCCTCCTGTTGCCAGTTGAACTCCGAATACAACCACTTGACCCAACCCCTTTGCTCCAGCCGCATTACCAGCCTTCAACGCTCATACGGGTTGGTCCGCCCCAGTGCTCCGCATCGGTACTCTTGCCTCGTGGATTTTGCCACTTGTGCTTCTCCCTTAACATCAGAGCCACTGGTTCCCGCAGTTCCGCACGAGAGCCCGAATCAGATTCACGCCTCCTATACGCCGGCCGCCGCCTGCCCAGTTACCAGGTTTCCGGCAGACTTGTCTCAGGAGATAGAGCAGCCCCTGATTTTGACGAGCGATTCCATGGTTTACGACGCTTCAACGGAGGTTTACTTGCGTTCGTCTCTCTGACCCCCACCTGCTTGGGGTATGTCCCCGATGCTTTGACTCCAATGCTCACCACCAACGGCTTTTGACCGCAGCAGCTTGGAGTGGTTTGGAGCCCGCTCCTGAAAGCCGACTCCGAAGGGCCTACCTTCATCTCCCATGCAGCTTATGCACAGTAGGTCAGTTCACACTGAACCTCCCTTCCGTGCGCCTGCGGCGCACGCTCTATTAACCATTTAGTTATGGCCCCCTTTTTAATGTTGGTGGGCGTGGACTTAGGTAAATAAAGTTGAACCAAGTATTCTATCTTGGCCCGACCTAGACCGACCCTATTTGCACGATCTTATTTGCAGGGCCAAAACTAAATCCGACCCCTTTTCTTCTCAATCCCGACTCACTTTATGAGAGAAGCTTTTCAATCGTCTCAAGCTCGTCGGGAACCTGAGTGCACACATGACGGAAGTGATTGGCGAACGTTTCGTGCTCCATGAGCGCATTCTGGACCAATTGATCGGCATCATTGCCACCGACATGACCTTTGGCTTTTGAGCGCAGGAGCTGGACGGTTCGCAAGCCAACCAGTTTTTGAGCCTCGCCCATTGAGTCGGCCAAGCTCAGGAGTTTTTCGAGCAACACGATTGTCTTGTCTACCTTGTCATATGGAATCTGCGTAGCGTCAAGTTTCGCACGGATGGGTTTGGTCTCGAATCCTTCCACGACCAACTTCGCCAAATCCATGAACGCTTCCGCCCACTCGTCGCGGCTTGCAGTCAAGGGCGTATTAACCCGCTCAAGCAGCCTCTTATCGCGGAGCGTCCACCACGCAATATTGTCATCATGCCAGCGCTGGACAATCGACAGGATTCTTCTTCAGCGGCTCCATGAAGGTTACAAACTCGCCCTCGAAATCGTTGATGACGGCGCGATTGGAGATACCCGCCTTCGGAGGCTCATTGAAGGAAAGCCAATGCAATTGCTCCGCGTATGGAAGGCGGCGCAGGTAGCATATGTAGGCATGCACTTGGCCAGCTTCATTGACATCAATCCCTTCGAGGTGCCATGCAGCGCGGCAGGAAACATCCCTCTCACCCACGGTGTACTTGTCCCGGTCCGCTTTGTACTTCAAGAGTACTTCGGGCCTGAAGAACGCGGGCGATAGCTCATAGGGCAGCAAGTTGCCCTTACAGTTGAAGTAGTTCGCCGTGGCACTCGGGTCAGTCGATATTTTCGCGATCCGGACGTTGCGCCAGTCATAAGCGACAAACTCAACGTGCTGTTTGTTCTTCTGTCCAAACCATCCATCAGTGATCCCGGTGAAGACCGCTTTCTTGGAACGGCGAGGGCGGATGATCTGGACACCGCGCGTGTAGGCCGCATAGCCCGGCATAACTTTCCGGTGATAGAATAAATGGTCCGGTTCCTCAAATGCCAGCAGCGCTTCGTTTGACCAACCAGAAAATCCAGACCGTCGGAGCAGGGTGAAATTGAACATCCTCACCAGCGAGGAATTGGACGCCGCCAGATACTCCTCCAGCGGTTCCCATTTGAAGGACACCAGGGCCATGTTGCTTCCCTTGTCCTCGCGGGTGGTAATGGAAACCACGGATTCAAGGTCGCCATGCTCATTGAAGCGGCAGTAGGCCCGCTTCTCGGGACGCCAGTGGATACGCTGAGTTTCACAACGATGGCGGGGAGTGTTTGCCGACGGTTTGACCGGTTCGTGCCAACCCTACTTTTCACTTTCCAGGATGTCTTGCACCTCCTGCCGAAGATGTGGAATTTTATTTTGCACTACATCCCACACGATATCATAATCGACCCCGAAATAATCGTGGACCAGTCGATCCCTCATTGCAGCCATAGCGCGCCATTCGACATTCGGATACCGTTGCTTCAATTCGGAGCCAATTTTTTTTGAAGCCTCTCCAATGATTTCGATGCTTCTAACAAAAGCGCGCTTTAGAGTTTCACTATGCAAGAAGGCATTTTTGTCTAGATGCTCGCTCTCCGATGCGAGATAATCTGCCTCATCGAGAATATGTCGCAGGTATTCAAGCGGCGATAGCGGCATACTCGACCTCTTTCAAGACGTAAGGGCCAATGTATGGGCTGAGAGATTCAGCGGTAACAAGTTCGACCTTGCGCTGCAAGATTGCTTCAAGCCAGAAGGCAAGTTCCATGAATGTGTCAAACGATTTCCGGCCAGCCTCGAATTCCACGAGGAGATCGATGTCACTTGCAGAATGTTGCTCTCCACGAACGTAAGAACCGAATAGACCGATCCTCCTCACTCCCAGCGCAAGCAGGCGGTGCCGATTTTCATGAAGAATTCTCAATATATCGTATTTTGTTACAACTCGGGCGGGTTCCATCAGAACGCATTCTCCCGGCATATTCCTGATCGAATTCCAAGGAAGCCTAAGCTACAATTTCTTTATATCATATACTGATCTGTGAACAGTTGAAAAACTCAGGAAGACCATGTTTCCCGTAGTTGCCTGGACGGTTGTCTTATCGTCTGGGACTTTTCTCAATTTGCATCCATCTGCCGGAGCAACACGAGTCGGATGCGTAAAAAGGGGAATGCGAAAACGCAAATTTAGCGTTTTCCAATATGACGGCGCTACTGATTATTTCCCTCCTATTTACTGTTCTGGGCCCGAACACCTGTGATCGTTACGAAAAGGTTTGATGGGTTGCGCTCCGCTCCACCCATCCTACGGATCTTTTCACGGTTTCAGGGTGTCCCGGAGGGACGTGAAAAGCTGTTAAATACCAAAACGCACCAACGAGACCGGGCTTCTGGCCGTGGTTCTTTCCGAAGATATATTTCGCATCGTACCGGGACGCTTTGCGGTCTGCCCGATCCGAATCGCCCTATCCCAGGCCCCAGTATTTCTTCCAGTATTCATGCTCGTAGGGCCACTCCGCCTTGCGGTATTCCATAAGTTGGCGCATGCGTTCCTTGAATGCGGCCATTTTCTCCTGGATTTCCGGGAAGACCTCTTCGTTTTTCCATGCAGTCACAAGTCGTTTTCCGAGTTCGAGTGCGCGGGCCTTGATATCATCCGGAAATTCGTCTCCGAAGATCCGTCCCATTGTGGCCCACACGGAACCGACTGACTGCATTCCGGTAAACATCATGAACCGGTTCATGTAATCGGCAATAGGTTCCTCGTCTCCGCCCCCGGAGGTGACCACCGAGGCCCCGTATTTTCCGTGGAAACCGAGACAATGGATCATGCCGGCGCAACGGTCCATGAAAGCCTTCATCTGAGCACTACGTTGCGGACGAATCGTAGCCAAGAATGCCGGCGATGGTCGTATTGAGTGTTAAAAAACGTCCATCCAGGGTTACTTGATATATACCGGTTACGGAATTCTCGAATATGTCCCTATATTTCCCCTCCGCCTCCGCAACAATTTTTTCCATGAGCTTACGTTCGGTGATGTCGCGAAAATACCAGACCCGGCCGTAATACTTTTCATCAGTTCCGATCATGGGTGCCGAGTACCGTTCGAAGGTCCTCCCGTCTTTGAGTGCAACCTCTTCCAAACTGGTTTCATTGCGATGAGCATACAGGTAGTCCACCCGATGGAGAAACTCCCGGGGGTTCTTCACTTTCTGCACAACCGTTTGGAGCACTGGATTGTCATTTTTCCCATCCACTTCTTTGCGGGAAAGACCCCACATATCTGCAAACCGCTGGTTTGCAGATACGATAACGTCCTTTTCGTCAACCACGAAGATTCCATCGATCGAAGTTTCATTTTGTGTGAGCAGCAGGATGTTTGCGCGTTTCAGGGCATCCTCCGCCTGCTTGCGCTCGGTGACATCATTTCCAACACAGAGGAGTTCAGTAAGCCGCCCATTCTTACAACGAATGGCCTTATTGGTCCATGCAACCCAGACCCTTTCACCGCTGCGGCACATATTTTCATTGATGTGGCTGGCATAACAGTCCGGGTTCAACCCGATATCCTCGATCATCGACCGTAGATCCCGCCCGCTCATGGATTCAACCTGGGGAACAATAGTGCCTACCACGTTTTTGCCGAGTAATTCCTCTTCGCTATAGCCGAAAAAGCGCTGGGCAAATTCGTTAACAAAAGTCACATTGCCAATGGGGTCCATCCTCAGGATGATGCTGTTGGCATTTTCAACCAACTCCTGGTATTCCATTTCACGTTTGCACAATGCTTCCTCAGTACGCTTGATTCTGAGCACGCCGCGATGAATCATAATGAAGAGCAGTGCTGTTGTTACCAGGATATACACGAAACCTTTTACCATGGAGAGGCGCACAACGAATTCAGGGTCCCTTGCAAGCATCCCGACTAATTTATCTGAAAAATAGATCCAACTCGTTCCCAGGAGTGCATAGACCAGGGTAACTTTGAGCGGAAGCCCTTCACTTCGCCCTGACATGAACTTCTTGAGACCATGCTCCATTTACCTGCTCCATTCCTGGTCATGACTCTATTCGGGCACAACCTATCCGGAAAATAGGGGTTGTATCTGTTAATATCGGCAAAGAGTCATTCCCCTTGAAGGCAATCTGGCTCGAAGCAAGCATATTCCGGGTCGATTCAATGTTGGATGCAAATTAAGAAAAAACATTGAAGTACCAAGTTGTATACATTATAAACATTGCATGCCGTATACCTCTTAAAAGGTGAGCCATGAACGAAACAGTAACCATTACAGCCAGGATACCCGCTAAAGACAAGGAGCGGCTTGAAGTCCTGGCCCGGGCGACCGGGCGCACCAAGGGATTTCTTATCGCCCAGGCCGTCGAAGAATACCTTGAAACCCAGGCCTGGCAGATAGAAGAAACCGTGAAAGCTATCCATGAGGCTGATGCGGGCGACTTTGCTACAGATGAAGAACTGAGGGCGCTCCGTGCCAAGTGGGTATAAAATCCGTTGGCTGAAAACCGCCTTGAAGAATCTGGACGATGAAGCGGTCTGCATTGCCCGGGATGACTCACGGGCTGCCGTGGCGCTGGTAACGCATGTCCTCGGCATGGTCGATGCGCTGGCGGAACATCCTGCTCTCGGACGCCCAGGCCGTGTCCCTGGCGCCCGAGAGTTGATAATAACAGGAACATCGTGCCTCATACCGTATCGGGTGAAGGGCAGGGCCGTCGAAATCCTGCGGGTACTTCATTCCTCTCGGCGATGGCCTGCGAGCTTCGATGACTAAAAAGCTTCAGTTAAGCGGATATTCGAACCCCGTTCGAAGTACAGAGAATATTTGGCCTCGAATGTAGAGTGGCTCCCACGTAAAACCTTTCCCGTCTCATACGTCGAATACTTCCTTCACCAGCTCTCTGTACGCTTTGGCCCCGGTTGACGCGCGCGCGTACTCCGTTGCCGGAACCCCGCTGCGTGGCGCTTCAGCCACCCTGGTGCAGGCCGGTATCACGGTCTTGAAAACCTTGTCGCCATATTTTTTTCTCATGTCTTCAACCGACAGCCGTGACTCTTTGGTGCGAAGGTTTGACATGGTGCCGAAATAACCAAGTATCTTGATGTCGGGATTCAATCTGCGCCGGACCTTTTCGATCAGTTCATTTATATCCTGCGCAACTCTCAGGTCCAAATAGGCTGTTTTAAATGGAACCAGCACGTCCCGGCTCATTCGCAGCGCATTAACCATTAGAAATGGCGAGATGGGTGGAAGATCCATAATTACGAAATCGTATTCGCTCTCATATCCGGCAAAACGCTCTAAAAGGATGCTCTCCTTGCCGACCTCCGCGTTGAATTCTGATTCACAGCTTGCCAGACTTTCGTCGGAAGCGGCCACATAGAGGTTTGCCGTTGCCGTCCGGTATACAGCCTCAGAAATATTTCCGTTCGGATTGCAGAGTACATCCGTGACGGTCCTGCTCGCGGGTTCGAGTTTGATTCCCAGATGGGATGTGGCTCCAGTATAGGGATCGAGGTCCACCAGGAGCGTCTTCTTTCCTGCTTGTGCGAGGCAACAGGCGATATTTACCGCCGAGGTGGTTTTACCAACCCCGCCTTTTAAAGATAATATAGCGACTATTCTCGTATCGGACATGGTGATCCTCGTCACTTGGCAGCCTATGCAAAGAGTTGCGCCTGCAGTTGCCGGTTCGAACAACTGTAGAAAGCTGAGAGATCAACTGTTCAGCACACAGTATCGCCCAAGGAGTTCATCGATTCTCCTCTCCTTGACCAATGTCTTAAGGAGTGGAAGGACACTTCTCTTATCCATTTCCAGGTGTTCTGCTATCTGCCGGACAGTTGCCCCCCGGTTCGCAGATTCGAGAAAAGATAGGATATTATCTGGAATTGTGGCGGCTTCAGATTTTGGATTTGCCGCAGGCGCATCAGCCCTATTCGGAACCAGAGCCTCAACGGGCTCCACACCTGCAGGCGCCGGTGTTGAACTTTCGCCCATTCCAAAGACCGCTCGGGTTAGGTTCAGGGCAATTTCAAACTGATCCGAAACAAGCTTTACCCAGATGTCTATCATAGGTCTCCTGTTTTACCGAAAGAGACTTGTGCAGCAATGTCCCCTTGGACCGGTCACCGGGCGGGATGTGGATGCAGGGTCTTTCCGAAAACCTTTTTTGACCCTCTTTCCGGCAAAATACATCATCATGGTTGTGGATTCAAGCGGCTTGCGGTTAGCGCCAGGGGCATTCTGTTCCGACGTGATCCTACCGTAAGATCGTCCGGTTAGGATTGGTTCCGATCAAACATTCGATGGTGATCATCTCTGCGGCCTCAGCATCCTCTGCGTACCCCCGAATCCACCGCAGAGGCGGTAGAGTAGGGAAGGAAACACAAGATGTTTAGGCCACATACTTCCATAGTGTCTGCCCTTTCGGGCGTCGTGGCAAAGAGCCTGCAGGCCATGCCGCTTGTGTCACCCTCCCCCTCGTCGGACCGGACGTGCAGATTTCCCGCATCCGGCCCACCGACAGTCTGTCACTGCAAAGCATACGCAAGGAGTTGATAGCGTTGCAGATGCTAGAGGTAGATCAACCCATAGCGTTTGAGCCCGGCGTAAAGGCTCTCGCCTTTACGGAAGGGTTTGCTCCGCCTTTGGCTCCGATTTCCCAGAAAACTGCGAAACCGACATCGCACAAAATGGTTAATGTCCCTGAACACCTTGCGGGGGTAACCATATCCGAAGTAATTGCCCCATCCTCGGAGCACAAGATTTACCTCGCCGATCACTTCCGTAAGCGTTCTCTTGCTACCGCTGCACGTCAGTTGGCGAATCTTTTCCTTCAGCAGGCTCACCGCCTTCCTGGAAGGGAAAATGTTCAGATATCGCCCCTCTTGGCCATGCAGATCCTGCTGATAGCACATTGTGAATCCCAGGAAGTTCAGGTTCACTTGAGACTGCTCCATCCGTACGGTGCTCGTCTTGTCCCGGTTTACTTCCAACTCCAGGTCTCCTTCGAGCTTACTTTCTATCCATCCCTTGATGCGGGAACCTACGTATCGGGCCAGCACCACAAAATCATCCGCATAACGGACGAGTCTGGCATTGGCTCTATTCTTTGGTCCATCCGCCTCCTCGTGGAAAGCGCAGTCGAACGCGTGAAGATAGATGTTGGCCAGAAGAGGCGAGATTACGCCTCCCTGGGGCGTACCCTTACGGGGTTTGGTAATTTTCTTGCGCCCGTTACGGTCCGTTTCCACTATCTCTCCTTCCAGCCAGAGCCGAATAAGCCTGAGAACAGACCTGTCGGCGACCCGTCGCTGGATCAACTCCATGAGCTTCGCATGGGGGATGTTGTCAAAGTAACTCGAAAGGTCCGCGTCGTACACTTCCCTGCGACCCGCTTTAAGAGACTCCCTTATCTGGTCCATAGCCCCGTGGGCATTTCGCCCCGGCCGGAACCCATGCGAGCAATCCAGGAAGTCTGCCTCGAAGATAGGTTCGAGTATAAGAAGCGTGGCCATTTGCACCACCCGGTCCCGAACACAGGGTATTCCGAGGGGGCGCAGCTTGCCATTGGCTTTGGGTATGTAGACACGGCGCACCGGCAGAGACCGATAGGTGCGGTTTCTGAGTTCTTCCTCGATTTGCGCGAGGAAGACCACCGCTCCCCCTTCTTCCTTCTCAATATCACGGATACTTTTGCCATCCGCACCCGGTGCTCCTCCATTAGCCCTTACACGCGCCCACGCTGTTGCCAGCACGTCCGGGCGAAGGATAAGGCCATAGAGGGAATAAAATCGAAACGACGATTCTTGCTTGGCCTTGCGGCCCAGTTTCCATCTCAGAACAGAGACCTTTTCCGGGATGCCTGGTTCAGGGCTATACCCTTCCGACATTCCTTCCGTAGTGGAGCGCTTATCGCTCAATCGGAATCTCCTTTCTTTGATCAAAACACGACTGAAGTACGGCCCCTTTGCTCCACGAGCATTACCCCGCTTCCTTGCTACTATGGGCCGCGCCGACTCCCGACCGTGGCCGTCAAACAGGTTATTGATTCCCTGCCCGCGTTGTCCCATTCAGACACCACGTCGGGTCTCCCAGGTTCCTCGACTGATCTTTCACCGCGCGCTCTCCCCAACCACCCCGGACGGTCCGACAGGTGCTTACACTCGTTACTTCCCAGCCGGTGTCAGGCTTCACCATCTCTGGAAGGTTGGCCACCGCCAATTAAGCGTAACGAGGCCGAATCGGGTTTGCTTACGCTAGGGCTCGCGGTTTCGCTGTCCAGGGGGATTTCCCCTTTTGCCTATGGACTTGACTCCTTTCGACCGACCAGCTCCCCGCGTTCGGTTGCCCTGCACGGGTGGCCGCAGCTACATGTTGAACGAGCAATTAACATGTCCGACACTTTCCAGTCGGATAGATCAGCCAGGCTTAGCCTGGCGCACCAGAGAGCGCAGAGAAGGCTGAGAGCGCAGAGAAAACAGTCCATATTCTTTTCTCAGCGTCCTCTGCGCCTCTGCGGTAGAACAAATTTACCGTGCGGTTAGCGCCTCTGTGAATCTGTTTTGGTAGCGGGAGCCCTCCACTGCGGCGTTGTCACAAGATTGCCTGTGATTACCATATTAAGAAAAAAGGAGAATAAACCATGAAAATAGAAAGGCCTCTGGGATGGTTCTGTTTTTTCATCATAGCTTTGTGCGCGATCCCTTCGCCGGCACAGGCCGCTTCGCAGCAGGAGCACATGGCGAGCATGGAGGCGAGCCCGGGGTTCGATCAGGAGATGATGGAAAGCATGAAGAAAATGGACAAAGATATGATGGCAGCACCCATGACGAGCGATCCGAACTTTGACTTTTCCTCCATGATGATCCCGCACCACCAGGGCGCTATCGACATGGCCAAGGCCTTTTTATTGCACGGCAAAGACCCGGTCCTGCGACGGCTGGCTGAAGAAATCATCGTTACTCAGCAGCAGGAAATCGAAGTGATGCGCCTCAGGCAGGCCGCACTAAAAACCCCGGAGGCCTCCAGCCAGAACTGGGAGCAGGGAGAGACAACGGCTTCGATTCCCGTTTCCGGTAAGGACAGGGTCTACACCGCCGACCAAACCTCAAACACCGTTTCCGTGATCGATCCCGGCTCGAACAAATTGTTGGGCGTTATCCGCCTGGGCGACCCCGTTCCCGGCGCCCTCAGCCCCCTCTACAAGGGCCAGTTACTCGTACACGGCTTGGGCTTCTCACCGGATCACAAAACGCTTGCGGTCGTCTCCATAGGATCCAACTCGGTTACCTTCATCGATACGGCGACCAATACTATCAAAGGCGCCGTCTATATCGGGCGCTCGCCGCACGAGGCGTTCTTCACTCCGGACGGCAAGCAACTCTGGGCCGTGGTTCGGGGCGAGGACTATGTCTCGGTGATCGATCCTGTGAAGATGAAGGAGGTTCGCCGCGTGCAGACCGCAAACGGCCCGGGCATGGTTCTGTTTCGCCCCGATGGACGCTATGCCTTTGTGCCTTCAAGCTTCACGCCTGAGCTGGACGTGGTGGACATGCAAAGCTACGAGGTCATCGCGCGTGTCCCGCAGGCCAGCCCGTTTTCGCCCAATCTCGCCGTGAGCCGGGATGGGACAGAGGTCTGGTTTACGCTCAAGGATTCCGGCAAAACGCAGGTGATGAGCGCTGAACCGCCTTTTCGCATCCTTGCCACACTGAATACCGGTCCGATCACAAATCATGTGACGTTCGTCGAGAACGCAAACGGCAAGTTCGCCTATATCACCGTAGGAGGGGAAAACTCCGTGAAAGTCTACCGGCGAGGGGAAACGCCGGAATTGGTCGCAACTATCGCGACGGGCGATCTGCCCCACGGCATTTGGGGATCGGGTGACGGAACGCGGGTCTACGTGGGGCTTGAAAATCAGGACGCCGTCGCGGCCATTGACACACTCACAAACAGGGTACTCGCCACAATTCCTGTCGGTCAGCAGCCGAATGCACTTGTCTATGTTCCCGAAGCAGTGCCGGCCGGCGGCGGCATGGCCGGATTGATGCCGCTCGACGAAGCAGGCAAGGCCGCCCACCTTACCCTGACGGCGCCTGAAGGCGGCAAAAGTTCGGCGCACGCAACTGTATCCGTAAATGCGTTAGGTCCCGCGGACTTACTGCAAATTGCAGTTTCCGGCTTGAAACCCGAACAAACTTACAAGTTATGGTTGGTCACATCCCGTACCGCTCCTTATGGAAGCAAGGAGGAACTGGCAGTCTTCAAAACCAACCTGGCCGGGGCGCAGATTGCACAGGCAATCGGACCATTTCGGCAAGTTCTGAGCTCCGAGGGCCAAAACACCACGGAATTGGCCCGGGAGCGGTTTCTGTTGATCACCCGGGCAGATAGCGACTCGCCGGAACTTATCCAGGAGGAAGCTTCCTGAGGCTGGCAACCTATGCGCAACAGGCCATCAGCAACCGGCCCAAAGTTTCCGGTCCCGTTTCCTTCGGCGCCAGGAACTTTTTCCCGTTCCTTTTACAGACATCCTTGACGACGTCGAGCGCGCCGTGGCTGTTGACCGAAGTAATGAAAACGACGATGTCGGCCCCGCAAACCACGTTTCTGAGCTGGTATCTTCCATTTTTGACCTTGCCGTCGTGAGAGAGAAACTCGGCCCCGAGCTGTGAGACTGTCTTGCGGTAAGCAGGCATCATTCGTTGAAGTCCGCCAACGACCGCGACCCGCAAGCCTCTGAGGGGACACTCGCCGCAAAGCACGTCATCCGCGGGGCAAAGCTCCCCGCACGCGGAAGAACCGGCCTCATCCGCGCAGGGACACTCTTCCGGCGATAAAAAACCGGCCGTCTCCGCATCCACTGCGCGCTCGCGCTCCGCTGGCGGACGACAGCTCTCCGATTCAAAAAGTCTCCGCGTGAGCTCTTGCACCTTTTCCCGTTCCCTGTTCAATGCATGTCCGAGCTTTTTAACTTCCCTCTCCAGCCTGCCCTGCCCCATCTTTCCCAGCTCAACTGAACTAGGGCACGGCTCCGGCAGCCTTGAAACCCTTTTTATACCCTCCACTTCGATTTTCTTTTTTTCCCACTCCTGACTCAAAAGCTCACGCCTCAAATTCTCCAGTTCGGCGGCTTGCGCCCTGTTTTGCTTCTGCAAAGACTCAAAGGCTTCGCCGGGGCCGCTTCCCATTCCCTGGCCGGCAAACGCCTCGCGCAGAGCACGCCGGATTAGGGCATGGGTCAAATTGCGCCCGTACATGCGAACCTCCTCCCTGTCATCCGTGACTGCAGCCCACATGAGCGGCACAGGCCATTTCATCTCTAATTTTTTCACTTCCTCCGCGCCGAGTGAACGAACCTTGAGCAAGGTAGAGCCGAACCTGGTATCGAGATCTTTTCCGATTTCCTTGGTGAGTTCGCCGCCTCCCGGGACGATTTCACCGAGCCTTTGAAAAACTTCGTCCATGCTCCTGTTTGTACCCTCCTCGAATGCGCCGTGTCGCCTGGCTAATTTGCGCAGCTTGTTCGGCCCCTGTGAGAGTGCGAGCAACATCACCACGGTTAGACTGTCCTCATGCCACTGCCACCCGTACCGGCTCATCATGCCCTCCATGTAGTCGAGTTTGTCGATTGATTAACTGAACATAGCCTACCCTAATACACGGCCCCGTTTTTTGTCAACTTATTTTTTCCCTTCCAGGGGAAGGGCTTGCCCGAAAGCGACGCGTTGAAAAAAACTTCTTGACAAAGCCCGCCGTTTTCAAGCATCATCAAATCCATCTTGTCGATGGACATACTGAAGAATGACCCGGACAGTGCGAATCGTTAGCTGCTTTAAAGAATTTCGAAATAGCGCCGCACCAACCGGTCATCGTTACCATTTGTTGGAAGATTCTTTCAGGGAGCATGAGAAATGTCAGAGAAAAAGCAAAAAAAGATCGCCATTTACGGCAAAGGCGGCATCGGGAAGTCCACCACGACTTCCAATATCAGTGCGGCTCTCTCCCTCCAGGGATACAAGGTGATGCAGGTCGGTTGCGATCCCAAAAGCGACTCCACCAATACCCTGCGGGGGGGACAATACATCCCGACCGTTCTCGATACGTTGCGCGTCAAAAAAAAGGTGAGACCCGAGGAGATCATCTTCGAGGGCTTTAACGGCGTCTATTGCGTCGAGGCCGGGGGGCCCGCGCCGGGAGTCGGATGCGCCGGGCGAGGCATCATCACTGCCGTGGAACTTCTGAAGCAGATAGGGGTATTCGATGATCTCGAGCTCGATCTGGTGATCTACGACGTCCTCGGGGACGTGGTTTGCGGTGGTTTCGCCGTGCCGATCCGGGAAGGAATCGCCGATCACGTGTTCACGGTTTCCTCGTCCGACTTCATGGCCATGTACGCCGCGAACAACTTGTTCAAGGGAATTCAGAAGTACTCCAACTCCGGCGGGGCGCTTCTGGGGGGCGTCATCGCCAATTCCATCAACGCCCACTACACCAGGGAAATCATCGACGATTTTGCCAGCCGCACTCACACGAAGGTTGTCGAATACGTGCCGCGCTCGGTCACGGTCACCCAGAGCGAACTCAAGGGGAAGACGACCATCGAATATGCCCCGGATTCAGCCCAGGCTGCGGTTTACCAGTCTCTGGCCACCAAGATCGCCGAGCACGAAAAGTCGACAGTGCCCGACCCCCTTTCCGTGGAAGACCTCAGGCAGTGGGCTAACACGTGGTCCGATCAAATCCTGGCCATTGAAACCGGCGAGGTGCGGAGCAGCGGCGCCCATATCTGAGTCAATGTTGAGCCATCTATTTTGCACCAATCCCGAACATTAAGGAGCTACTGACATGGCTAAAATTTACAACAGCTTGACCGACCTCATCGGGAGAACGCCTCTCCTGCACCTGCAACGTGTTTCAAACGGGCTCCCGGCCAAGGTGGTGGCAAAGCTCGAGTCCTTCAATCCCGGGGGAAGCGTTAAAGACCGGATAGGCTTCAGCATGATCAAGGATGCAGAGGACAGGGGACTGATCAACAGGGAGACAGTTCTCATCGAACCAACCAGCGGCAACACCGGTATTGCCCTGGCCTTCGTAGCGGCGTCCAGGGGATACCGGCTGATCCTGACGATGCCCGATACCATGAGTATCGAGCGGCGAAACCTTCTGGTGGCCTACGGCGCGGAACTTGTTCTTACGCCGGGCGCTCAGGGCATGCGGGGCGCTATCGAGAAAGCTGAGGAACTGGCCGCGCAGACTCCCAATGCCTTCATTCCGCAGCAGTTCAAGAACCCGTCGAATCCTCAGATCCACCGTGAAACGACCGCCCTCGAGATCTGGGAAGACACGGACGGCCGCGTGGACATCGTGGTCGGGGGCGTCGGCACCGGCGGCACGATTACCGGCATTGCCGAGATCATCAAGGAGAGGAAGCCGGAGTTCAGCGCGATCGTGGTGGAACCCTTCAACTCCCCGGTATTGTCGGGAGGCACGGCAGGTCCCCACAAGATCCAGGGGATCGGCGCTGGATTTGTGCCCGATGTCCTCAATACCCGGATCGTCGACGAGGTGTTCAAGGTGAAAGACGATGAGGCGATCTCTACCGGCCGGCTGCTGGCGCGAACCGAAGGCCTGCTGGTGGGCATCTCTTCGGGCGCTGCCGCCTTTGCGGCGCTGGAGGTCGCCAAACGCCCCGGGAATGAAGGAAAGCTGATTGTGGTTGTGCTCCCGGATACAGGGGAACGCTACCTCAGCACACCTATGTTTCATGGTGCGTGAAAGCAGTAGACAGTGGCCGGCGGTGTGAATACAGGCATCTGCCGGTGGGTCAGGCACAGCGTGCGGAAGCTCGGGCATGGTTAGCGCGCGTGGGGTTGTCCGGCAAAAAAGACAGGTTGCCCGGCGACCTTTCGGGTGGGGAACAGCAACGGGTGGCCATCGCCCGCGCCCTCGTGAAAAAGCCTTCTGTGCTCTTCGCCGATGAGCCCACAGGCAGCCTGGACAAACACAACGGCGACGCCATCATCGAACTGCTGCGCGACGTCAATCGGGAGGGCATGACCCTGGTCATGG
Source organism: uncultured delta proteobacterium (assembly GCA_963826655.1). GTDB lineage: Bacteria > Desulfobacterota > Syntrophobacteria > Syntrophobacterales > Syntrophobacteraceae > SbD1. The sequence goes on along the minus strand of CAWGZP010000122.1, from coordinate 20,248 downwards.
TGACCCACGAGCCCAGCTATGCCAGGCAAGCGGACAAAGTCGTGGTAATGGAGGACGGAAGGATCGAGGAACAATAGAAAACAGCGCCGCGCGCGTTCCAGTGCTTGCGCGGCCGGATGTCCTTTTCTTTTTTGTCAAAAATATCACCGGCACGTTCCACGACACCAGGAGTTCAATGGCTTGGAAAGAAAGAAACGTTGAAGTATACTCCCCCGAAGATATAATTCTGCACGTTTCACTTGTTAGTGATCGAAACAGCTCAAGATAAGAATTCCCGTTTCTTGAAGTAAAAAGATGCCAAGCAAAGGAAAATCCGCCAATCCGTCAAATAACCTCCACAGACTGAGGGAGAGCCTCCTCTCGTGGTTTGACGCCAACAGCCGCAAGCTTCCGTGGCGTGTGAGCTATTCTCCCTACCAGGTCTGGATCTCCGAGATCATGCTCCAGCAGACCCAGGTAAAGACTATGCTGCCCTATTTCCACCGTTGGATAGCGCGCTTTCCCGATGCTTCATCAATTGTGAAAGCTCCCGAGGACGAGATGCTGCGGTTCTGGGAAGGTCTTGGCTATTATGCCCGCGCAAGGAATATAAGGAAGGCGGCGCAGCTCATGGTTACCGAATATGGTGGTGAGGTTCCGGGCGATTTTGATTCGGTTCGAAAACTGCCCGGGATCGGCCGCTACACAGCGGGTGCGATCATGAGCTTCGCCTTCAATGCTGATTATTCCGCCCCTGACGCTAATGCGGGACGGATTTTAGCCCGGGTTTTCGATATCGCGTACCCGTCCGGCTCGAAAGAGTTTGCCGAAACTGTCTGGCGCGTAGCTTCGGACATCCTGCCCCCCGGGAGGGCGCGCGATTTCAACCAGGCGCTCATGGATCTTGGGTCCATCGTGTGCCTGTCCAATGAACCATTGTGCGCCCAATGCCCCTTATTCAACTGCTGCGCCGCTTTCCGTAAGGGACTCATCGCGGACCGACCCGTAAAGGCCCGCAAGAAAACGGCTGCGCGGATCGTCAGGGCGGCCGCCATTATGGTTTCGGAGGGTAGGGTCCTTATTCGAAAAAGGCCGGAAACCGGTCTTATGCCCAACTTATGGGAACTGCCGGGAGGTGAGGTTCCGGAGGGCAAGTCCCCGGAACAGGAGCTTCGGCATATATGGCTCGATGAACTCGGCATCCGATTGGGACCGGTGGAGAGCCTATGTGTAATAAAGCACTCCCACACGTCATTTCGCGTGACGCTTTATGCATTTTGGTGCAGCGACTCCAACCCCGCTCCCGGTCTGGCTGACAAGGCCACGCAGCTTCGGTGGGCGTCAATTAATGAGCTGGACAAACTCGCCTTTTCTTCTGCCCATCGCAGGATTATCAGAATTGCCCTGGAAGAGGCTGAGGGGCCTTTCAAGACACAACCTCTACGGAACGCCTTCGAGGAATTCCCAAACATCCCCTGAAGGCGCCTCGTTACATTTTTGCCGCGGGAATCTGTTAGTTGACTCCACGGCGGGACATCCCATCAAATTTTTGATCCTTCCCCGATGTCTTTACAACGGCCCCACCCATTTGCTCGTCAACTCCTCCATCAGGTTCAGTCCTCCCCTGTAACCGGCGTAACTCCTATCGCGGTTGAAGGATAGAATGCACAGTCTGGCTGCCGATAGCCGATGTCCTTCACCTTCTCTTATGTGTGCTTGTCATGTCTAATCAAGTTGATTTGAGGGCAACGTGATAATAAACGTTGCGCCGTGTCCCGGCGTGCTTTTCGCTGTAATACTACCGCCGTGCCTCTCGACTATTTTCTTGCAGATAGCCAGGCCAATGCCGGTTCCCTCATACTGGCTTCCTCTGCCATGAAGCCTCTTGAAAGGGGCAAAAATCCTGTCGAGGTACTGCTCTTCAAAGCCGATACCATTGTCTTTAACGTAAATCTGAAGAGTCCCATCGTCTGTTTTGGTGCTGAACAAATCAACGACCGGCTTCCCTCCCTCCTTGTGAAACTTGAGAGCATTGCCAATCAGATTTTGGAATAGCTGCCGAATCTGTGTAGGATTGGCTTGCATGGGGGGGAGTTCTCCAACCGTTACTTCTCCTCCCGTCTGTTTGATTGTAATTTCCAAATCGGAGAGGACTTCATGAATAATGGCATAGACGTCGACTTCTCTGAAGGGCTCGGGATTTGTCGTTACCCTTGAGTATTCAAGAAGCCCTGTGAGCAGGGAATGCATGCGCTCAGTCGCATCGAGCATCCGGTTCAGATAGTCATTGCCCGTCTGTTCGAGTGAATCTTTATACTTTTGCTGGAGCATGTTGCCAAAAGACATGACCTTGCGAAGAGGCTCTTTCATATCGTGTGAGGCTATGAAGACGAAATCCTGGAGGGCCTGATTGCTTCGCTGCAACTCTGCTGTACGCTGCCGCACGAGCGCTTCAGCCTGTTTGTAGTCGGTTAAGTCACTGAGAATCCCGACTGACCCTATATTCTTGCCGGAATCATCGTACCAGGGAAAAGAATGGTCTCGCAACCATTTGGAGGTCCCGGTCTTTGTGGTTATCAGATAATCTGCCCTGTACTCACCGGTCTTCCCCGCAAGACGATCTTCGAGAATTACTTTGGCAGAGACGTCTTCTTGCCAAGGAAAGTCAATCCTGGTAACCAGGCTGGAAAATCCAATAGTTTTAATCTCTTCCGGGGAGTACCCAGTAAGCTTGCCGATCCCCGGACTCAAATAATCGTAAGCCATCGTGTCATAGCGCAGGTGATAGATTACATCCCCCGTGGTTTCCACCATAAAACGGAAACGCTCTTCGCTCACCCGCAGCAATTCCTCGGCTTGTCTGCGGCTGATCTCGACAGCTGCAAGATTGGCGACGAGGGACAATGTATCCAGGTCGCATTGTGAGAAAGCGGTCTTCGTTCGATTAAAGACGTAAAGTACGCCCAGTTCCTTTGCGCCCCTCTGGATGGGCGCCGCCATTCCCGAGATTATTCCCTCATCCAGGATGATTTGGGAATCTTTTCGGTCGAAGCACTGCTCCGTTAAATAGTCATCGACGATATAACCTTGCCGCATTCTTGAGACCGGCCCCCCCAAACCCATGCAGGAAGGGAGTCCCGGGTTTCTGAAGGCTTCCGTCTGGATACCGGAGAAGGCTTGCTTGTAAAAGTCATCCCGGACCTCATCATGCAGCGCAATACAGGATATTTCAGAACGGAGTATTTCTCTGCATTTATCAACAATGTGCTGGAGATACTCATCGAGGCTCCGATCACTATGCATGGCTAAAGCCAGGTCATACAGTGTCCGGAACTTCATCAGCTCGTTTTCCAGATCCGCCTCCACCTGCCTTCTTTCAAGAATTTCACTTTGCAGATCTGCCAACTTTTGTTTCAATTCTTCATAGAACGGTTCTTGAGCCATAACAACCTCCAACAATTGGTGTCGAGGTCGAGGGCACTGCTTGCTTTTCCGTGCACTGCTGCCCGATTCAGGAAATGCGGAAGAGGTGAACTCCGATTTTGTGGCCTACCGGAAGTACCGCAAGCCATTAATGAAGAAGGCAAAATTACATCCCTAGCAGAGCAGGAGAGCATAGTCTTCCGTAATTGTCCAAATTTGCCGATTAAAATCGTTTCAGCAGCAATCTGCAAAGTGGTTCCCGGTTCAAGGGGACGTTGCCCGAAGATGCAGGTTCTCCCGCGAAGATGCTCTAGAATCGTCGGCCAGCTCCCCAGCGTTGCCCTTGTATCTATTCTCCGGGCGGGCAATAAACACTTTAAACACGTAAAGATTAGATGCAATAATATTAAATTAGGACTGAAAGTTAAGCGTGCCGAACTCAGAGAGACAGGTCGATAAGATCCCTTCACCATGGGAAAAAGGGCTGTTCTTTCTTTTAGTTAAAACTCCAAAAGTGAAAAACTTACGGTCGATTGATATTTTTCTTTCCTGAGTGCGCAAGTTTTTCTGATTTCAATTGTTTAACTGGTAAAGAGGAAAAATACTCTCTGGTCCATTGAGCTTTTGCCGGCAGCCATGGCCGGCAAAGGACCGCTCAAAGAGGCAGTAGAAAGATTGGCGCCCATGGCCATTTCTCATGCGATTCAACATCGTAAACCTTAGGAAGTGGAATTCATGTCACCGGATAGCCAGGCGAAACCTCTTGAAAGTGAGAAGCCTGGGCACGCAGTGGGTGCGGGCCGCCGAAAGGCTAAGAACCTTTACAACAAGATGGAATGGGCCGGTGCGTTCGGGGACATTGGCACATTGATTCCATTCGTTGTTGCTTACATCACGATCGTGAAAGTTGAGCCGCTCGGGCTCCTCTTTATGTTTGGCATTTGTTTACTTGCCGCGGGTCTTTATTACAGAACGCCACTCCCCGTTCAGCCCATGAAAGCCATAGGCGCGGCAGCTATCGCCGGGGGCATCAGCCCGGCGGCCCTTTTCGGATCGGGAATCACGACAGGTATTTTCTGGTTTTTAGCAGGCGCAACAGGGGCCATCAAGCCCATAGCAAAACTTGCGACCAGGCCGGTTGTGCGGGGCATCATGCTGGGGCTGGGTCTTTCCTTCATGATTAATGGAATCCACCGGATGCAGTCTGCGCCGTTTCTGGCCGGTATCGCCCTCGTGGCGACTTATCTTCTTCTGACAAATCGCACATTCCCCGCAATGCTCGTGCTCTTGTTGATAGGAGTTGCAGCAGCGCCTGTCATGAACCCTGAAATACTGCACGAACTTGCAAAAATTCATGTCGGGTTCAAGCTGCCCGTTTTTGCCATCCCTTCGATTACCTGGAATGATCTCGTTACCGGCACACTGCTTTTCACAATACCTCAAATACCGCTGACTATTGGAAACTCGGTGATTGCAATCGTTGCCGAAAACAACGAGTTGTTTCCCGACAGGGTGGTGACCGAGAGGGAGATCGCACTCTCTCAGGGCATAATGAACCTGGTTTCCCCGCTTTTTGGCGGCATTCCAATGTGCCACGGGGCCGGCGGAATGGCCGGGCATGTTCGTTTCGGGGCAAAGACAGGCGGCGCCATGGTGATTCTGGGAAGTATGCTTATCCTGGTGGCATTGTTCTTTAGCGACTCCGTTGCGATCGTCTTAAAAATTTTCCCCGATGCGATCCTGGGAGTGATCTTATTTTTCGCGGGTTCGGAACTGGCTATGGTAATAAAAGACATTGCAAATAACAAAGCCGATATTTATGTGATGCTTATCGTTGCCGCCTTTGCGATGTGGAACATGGGTGTGGCTTTCCTCGTGGGAGTGATCCTGGATAATTCGCTTAGGCGGGGTTGGATAAAGATTTGATCCGGTCGATGCCTTGCTTGATTGGGACCTGGAAACAAACTTCGTTTCCTGCTGATGATAAAGAGGATACCTGATCTGAACGGTTCCGAAGGAATTGATCCGAAGATCGACACTGAATACAAGCTGGTTGAAGCCATTGCGGCTGGCGATGACCAGGCATTCGAGAAGCTCATTATGAAATACCGCGGCCCTGTTTTGAATTTCATCTATAAATATCTGGGGGATAGGTTCGGTGCGGAAGACCTGGCACAAGACGTTTTCCTGCGAGTCTACAGCTCAGCCTCCGAATTTGAACCCAGGGGCAAAGTATCTACATGGATTTTCAAAATTGCTTACAATTTATCGATAAACGAGATTTTGCGCAGGAAGCGATTGCGCCTGCTTGCCGACACCGTTGAAGAGAAGGGGATCGAACTATCAGCGCCAAACCCTTTAGCCGGGGATGAACTGAAAGAGATGTTGATGGATTCTATTCAGCGCCTGCCGGAAAAGCAGAAGGCGGCCCTTCTGCTGAGAGTGAACGAAGAACTTTCCTACTCGGAAATCGGTAATGTTCTTTCTACCTCGGTTTCGAGCGTAGAGTCGCTGTTATTTCGCGCCCGTGAAAATCTGAAAAAGATGCTCAGGGGAAAAATGGAGGACAACAATGGAGCATGATAAGATCCAGCGCAACCTGTCGGCTTATAAGGATTGCGAATTGGACAAGGACTCGAGAGATGAAATTTCACGCCACCTCCAGGTGTGCGACTCCTGCCGTCGTGAATTGAGAGAGCTGGATCAAATAGATTCCCTGGTTCAAAGGTTACCTCAGATTGTCGTCTCGGAAACCTTCGCCTCCGAAATCCTCGCCAGGGCTCACTCAGTAAAGACCGGCGGCAATTTGAGAATTTCGAGAGAGAGCCTCCCCCGAAGAATTTTAGAGAGATTTTTGGATTTGGCGGATTCGGTTTTCGAATTGCTTCCAGGATATGGATTCCAAAGAACCGCCACCCTGGAGGAATTCGGTGATTTTCCACCCCTTTCGCTGAGTCATGCCTATCTTCAACTTATTGGTAAAGAGGACCAAAATGACTGCCGGATTTGTCACGTTTGATTTCATTTTGGGTTTTGTAACCGCTGTAGTTGTTATTTTTGCATCGTTCATGTGTGCTTATTACTATCTTAAGCATACCAGATGGAAGTACGTGAATATCAAGGGTTATATGGATCTCATCCCGGATCTGAGCGAGGAGCAGCGAAGGAGGGTTCAGGAAATCCGGTTGAGCTTCATGCCCCATGTCGAGAAAATCCGCCAGGAGCTTTGTAACAATAGAATATCTCTTGCACGAGCGCTTTTTTCGGAGCCAATTGATAAGAAAAGAGTGCACCTTATCGTGCAATCGATATTGGATTGTCAATCGCAACTCGAACTGCAGGTTATCGAGCATATACTGGAGGAAAAAACACTTCTAAGCCCTGAGCAGCAGAGAAGTTTCTATGACGTTATTCTCCAACAGTTCTCCCACGGTGGATTGGGAGTCCATGATATTAAACAGCGAAGTAAATTTTAACGATCCATCCGGACATCCAGTTGTTCGTATCCCCCGGGACACCGCAATGCTGTCGCTTTAAGGATCACACCTGCTACTGAATATATCGTCTACTTACTGATATTACAGCTATATTCATTGCAATCTGCTCTATCCTCCGATCTCCCCCTGTAAAGGACTTTCACCTCCAAGTAGACGCGCCCTGCCGGGCGCACCACAATAAAAAGGCGTCACAGTGGGAAACCACTATGACGCCCTTTTGTGAACTTTGCTTTCAGGTCTATTCCGGGGCGCCGCGCCGGTACGGATAAATAGTACCGACATGCTGTCCACGCAGAGCCGCTGTGAGCCGGCCCGGCACGAATCCGTTGACAACCTGCACACTTTGAATGTGGCGCGCGTTCGCCATGACTTCCAGAAGCGTACGGTCAACCGGCAATGTGCCTTGTTGTTTCGCGGGTTCGGTGTAACTCACCGCGCTAATCAGCTTCGCAGTTTTTTCCCTCGGGGCCGTTGAGATCAGCGCTGTACACGCCATCCACATCCTCTACGATCGTGAGACCAGCTGCCCCAAGCGCATCCGCGAGCAGGAACGCACCCGTGTCCGACCGGTGAATCGGGATACGGGAGGTCGGGAACTCCTGGTGATGATAGGGCGGATAGGCGCTGCCCGCGACTGCTCCCACGCGGCCACTGGCGAAGTGGATCGCCAGTTGGCTCGAGATGGTGGGTTTGTCTACATGGGAAACGAAATCCGGGGCGAGCAGTTCAGCCAGGATCTGGCCATTCGGACCCGGCCAATAGGCTGAATTATTCCGTCCATCCAATTGCAGCCGATTCTGCTGCCCATTGTCCAGTGTCAACACTCAGCTAGACAGAAACAATGTAGTCTATACACGATAACATACATGTATATAACAATACAATATAAGCTATACACATTAGTTCGGAAGCTGTATACTGCCCGCCGTCATGTCTGAAACGCAATTTGTCTTGTGAACAAATGATGCACCTTTAACGAATCGCTTTGGAGGTGGAAAAGTGGACACGCATAGGTTTTGGCGAATGGAGGGATGGGACAGCACCAAAAAGTTGTTTGAGCGCATTAGTACTGATCGGATCGACGAGAATGGCACAAGAAAAACGCTCCCAGTGTTAGCGGCAAAATACGGACTGAGTGACAGGGAGGTTATCGAGTTTCAGAGATCCTCACAGCGATTTACTAGAAGTTCGAAAAGAGCAGGGGAAAAGAACTACACTTAGTTGGAGCGATTAATGAGCCATTCAGTATCATATGAATCAGAGTTTCCCTAAGCGCTTCTTTGATCGACTTGGACTTGTGTCACTGCCGGATCAATTTTGAAAGACTCCAATGTACTTCATGAACCGCCGTGTAGGGAACCGTACGGAAGGTGGTGTGGGAGGACGGCGGGAGTGATCCCGCCTCCTCCCGATGCTTTCAGGTTATTATGGCCGCGGCGCGCCGGTATGGATAATGGTACCGACATGCTGTCCACGCAGGGCCGCTGTGAGCCGGCCCGGCACGAGTCCGTTGATAACTTGCACACTTTGAATGTGGCGCGCGTTCGCCATGACTTCCAGGAGCGCACGGTCAAACGGCAATGTGCCTGATTGTTCCGCGAGTTCGGTGTAGCTCACCTCGGTAATCAGCTTCGCATTCTTTCCCTCGGAGCCATTGGGATCAGCGCTGTATACGCCATCCACATCCTCCACGATCGTGAGACCAGCTGCCCCAAGCGCATCCGCGAGCAGGAACGCACCCGTGTCCGACCGGTGGATCGGGATACGGGAGGTCGGGAACTCGTGGTGATGATAGGGCGGATAGGCGCTACTAACGACTGCTCCCGCGCGGGCACTGGCGTAGTGGATCGCCAGTTCGTTCGCGACGGTGGGTTTATCCAGGTAGGAAACGAAATCCTTCGCGAGCAGCTCCGACAGGATGTGGCCGTTCTGACCCGCTTCGCTCGCAGCAAGAGGAGCCAGCGAACCGACCGGAAGACCCAAGTCGAGACCGACAGCGAAAAGATGACGGGCGCGGATACCGGCTCCCGTCAGAATGAGCAGGCGATGTTCCGGAAGGAGTTTCCGGATCTCGTCCACAATGGGAAGGATCGCATCCCGGCCACGATCAAAGATGCGGCCGCCTATCTTCACAACCTGCACCCAGGGGAGAAGCGGGATCGGCTGCACACCCGCGACAGGGTTCGTGATCGACCAATCGAGGAGTGTCTGACGAGCAAGTCCGGAGGCGACGTGTTTGATGTCACCGGGTGTTATATCATACATGTTAGTACCCTCCTCATTCTGCAGTTATAATGGTTCCAACGTGCTCGCCTGCGAGAGCGCGTGTAAGGTTGCCGTTAACAAGGCCGTTCACGATCTGTACCTGGCGGATATGGCGGGACTCCTTGAGAAGGTCGAGCACAGGGAACTCGAGGATCGAATCCTGGAGTCCCTTCGCCTTCATCTCATCCACAGAGATCTTCGGAATGAAGGTTGCGTCCTTCGATGTCTTGGGATTGGCGGTGTACAGGCCGTTCTCGTCCTTCACATAAATCATCGCCTTGCACCCGAACTGTTCCGCAACGAGGAAACAGCCGGCATCAGTGCGATAGGGCGGAATGACGTTTTCGACAGCTGGTCGTATCCAGAGGCCGTAGGGGGGCATGCCGCTGAAGACGACTGCATTCACCTCGGCGAGGTAAAGCGGAACCGCCGAGAGTCCGGCGTCGTTGACTGGTGCGATGCCGTATCGGGCGAGAAGCTGTCCCAGCATGGCGGCGTTCTGGTTGGCGACCGAGGCGCCCAACTGCGTGAGCACGCCGGCAGGCAGGTTGAGACCTGCCGCAATCGAGTAGAGATGCCGGGCCCGGGTTCCCGCGCCCGTTCCGATCAGCATTTTGTGATCCTTGCGCGCGGCGACAATCTCGTCCACGAGCGGGTAAACAGCCGCCCGTCCACGGTCAATTACGCTCTGACCGCCGATCTTGACTACCGTTGCATCCGGCAGAATCCGGTAGTCTTCCGCACTCTCCGCCGCTTTCAGAAGCTCCGGATCGGTCAGATGCCTCTGTTGCAAAAGCTCATCGAGTTCCATCACCGTATTTTCCATACTGAATCTCCTCTCACTTCCAAAATCTTGGCTTTGATGATATTTCGCGTACTTAGTTTCACGGTAAACCCTCTTTTTCGCTAAGAACCCAGGAACGACTTTCCTGGTTTCAAATCACAAGTTATCTGCAGTCATCTTCCCCCTTTTCTTGTTAAACAACTCAAACTGGAAAAACTTGCGGTTAATTTGAAAAAATTTTACTCCCCCCCCGTTTTTTTGTGGGAAACGGAGGGAGGGGTTTCTCGCATTTGGCTCACACGGCCGTGAATGAGCTATTCACTCCGGCATATGCCTCATGGCAAATTCCAAGAGCCAACGATCAGTCGGTATTGCAGGCGTCAATACATGTGGATACCACTTGTTCCATGGATTCTTCCCCGATAGCGTATTTGCCGGATAGCGGATTCTTTTATGGGCTATAACGAATTTGGTCGAAATCGGTCTCATTGAGAAAGATACTTACCGGGACATAACCACACAAAGATCGCAGGATTGGTGGAGCGAAGCGCAGCCATCAACACTTTTCGAGATAGTACCTCACGTCCCTTCGGGACACCCTGAAACCATGAAAAGACGTAACAATCACCCCCTTTTGTAAAGGGGGGCAGGGGGGATTGCGCACTTCGCGAGGAACTTTTCGTAACAGTATTTCACGTCCCCTCGGGACACCCTGAAACCATGAAAGGATCCGTAGACCCGTAGGATGGGTGAAGCGCAGCGCAACCCATCAAATCTTCTAGACAGTATCTCACGTCCCCCCGGGACACCCTGAAACCATGAAAAGATTCCGTAGGATGGGTGGAGCGGTAGCGCAACCCATCGTCCTTCCCGTAGTTTAGCCCCTCGTGGGCGTTCTTTTCGTAACAGACAGACAGAGAGCTTGGTGCGCACCAAGTGATGTTGTCTTCAGTATTTCACGTCTTATTCTATCGAATAGATTTGGCTATCTCCGTAGTGTCCTTAGTGGCATTGATCCACAGGGGAGGCACTCAATGGACTCGAGGCACAGTGCAAATCCGGATTCCGGTCTGATTGTGCCCGATTCTCCGGAAGCAGTCGAGTTCGGTTTTTTGTCAGCAAATTTTTTCGGTGATCTGAGGCTGGTAAACGGGGCAATCTACATCTGGCTGATTTTCTCTAAAGAGCCCGGCAAAGGACATGTGTCCGCTCTTATCCAAAGAATGCTCGATTGCGGGTATACCGTGAAAGTACCCACTCCGATTCGCAGAATGGCTGAAATTGTTCGCCGGAAAGGATTTACCTGCACCGCGGAATACAATCCAGAGCTTGAACCATACGAAGTCTGGGTCAAGGAACCTTCCCCGGCGCCAACTGTCGAAACTTTGGCTCCCAGCGTGCTCGCTGGACCCTGGCAAGCAACTGCTGCCGGTCCGTAACTATCCGTTGCACGGGCGTGATCTGGTCCGGGAAGGCAAAAAAACCTAAGATGGCGGCACTTACTCAGCCGATTGCGCGCCGCGTTTGGCAATCCATATGGTATGCCGAGCCCCACTGCGGGCGTCACGCGCCCGCACGCAAACCTCCTCCACCGTGAAACCGCTCTTTCGCAGACGATCGCTGAATGCCCGATCCGGGCCGGCCGACCATACGGCCAGTAAACCTCCAGGCCGCAACGCCGCGAAAACCGCGCTCAGGCCACCCTTGGCATAAAGCCAGTCATTTCCCTTCCTGGTAAATCCCTTGGGACCATTGTCGACGTCCAGAAGGATGGCATCATAGGCAAGCTGCTCCGCGCGCAATATGACGGCAACATCGACTTCGCGTACCGTCACCCGGTCGTCCCGGAGCGGATGGCCGGCGAGTTCCCCCAGGGGACCGAGGTTCCACGCCACTACCGCCGGTATCAACTCGGCCACAATCACCCGGCCTTGAGCGCCCAGTCCATGCAGCGCGGCCCTGAGAGTGTATCCCATACCCAGCCCGCCGATCAGGACTCGAGGCCTGGGGCGCTCCGCTATCTTTGCACAGGCCAGCTCCCCAAGAGCGTCTTCCGATCCATGTACGCGGCTGTTCATGAGTTCACGATTGCCGGCCCTTATCGAGAACTCTTCGTCCCGCCGGTATAGCCGAAGCTCACTCTCGTCGCCGGGCACCTGCGCAACGTCGAGCAAAATCCAGGGTTTCATCTCTCAAAGGGCGAGGTCGTAGTGGCCCTGGCACAACTCGTCCCTGTACGCAGCTATCGCTTCGTCGTTCAAATAATCTTCAAACCCCATGACTCGATCGATAATCCCGCCAGGGGTGATCTCGACTATCCGGTTCGCCACAGTGGCAATAAACTCATGGTCGTGAGAGGAAAACAACACCACCTCCGAGAAGGCGGTAAGTCCGTTATTAAGGGCGGTGATCGATTCCAGGTCCAGGTGATTGGTCGGCTCATCCAGGATAAGGGCATTGGCGCCGGCCAGCATCATCTTGGAGAGCATGCAGCGGACTCGCTCCCCTCCCGAGAGCACACGGGTCTTCTTCATCGCCTCGTCCCCGGAAAAAAGCATCTTGCCGAGGAATCCCCTGGCGAAGCGCTCTCCCTCTGCGGGGGGAGAAAATTGACCCAGCCACTCTACAAGGTTCAGGTCATTGTCGAAGTAGGAGCTGTTTTCCTTAGGGAAGTAGGAGCGGGTGATGGTTTGTCCCCAGCGGAAACTGCCGCTGTCCGGCTCCAGTTCCCCGGCCAGGATCTGGAACAGCGTGGTTTTGGCAAGACCGTCGCCGCCGACAAAAGCAATTTTGTCTCCCTTGCGTACCGTAAGGGTAAGGTCGCTTAGCACGGACAACCCGTCAATGGCCTTGCACAGGTCCGTTATCTCCAGGATAATGTCACCACAGGGCCGCTCGGGTTTGAACGCGACATGCGGATACTTCCTCGAAGAAATCGGCATATCATCGAGCGTCAACTTCTCCAGCAGTTTTTTGCGCGAAGTGGCTTGCTTCGCCTTGGATGCATTGGAACTGAAACGCTGGATGAATTCCTTTAGCTCGTTGGCCTTTTCAGTGATTTTACGGGTCTCACCCTGTCTTTGCTTGAACGCCAACTGGCTTGCCTGGTACCAGAAGTCGTAATTGCCGACGTAGAGCTGAATCTTGCCGAAGTCGATATCCGCCACGTGAGTACAGACCTGGTTGAGAAAATGCCTGTCGTGGGAAACGACGATGACCGTGTTGGGAAAGCGGAAGAGATACTCTTCGAGCCAGGTGATGGACTTGAGATCCAGGTGGTTCGTCGGCTCATCGAGCAACAACACATCCGGGTTGCCAAACAACGCCTGGGCCAGCAGCACCCGCACCTTATCGCCCCCCTCCAGTTCCTTCATTTTCCTGGAGCGCATCTCCTCGGCTATGCCAAGACCGTTGAGAAGCACAGCTGCCTCAGACTCCGCCTCATAGCCGTTCATCTCGGCGAACTCTCCCTCCAGTTCCGCCGAACGAATGCCGTCCTCTTCGGAAAAGTTCGCCTTTGCGTAGATCGCCTCCCGCTCTGCCATGACTTTGTAGAGCCGCGCATGTCCCATTATGACGGTGTTAAAAACCGTTTCCTCGTCAAATGCGAACTGGTCCTGGTTGAGGACCGCCACACGCTCCCTGGCGCCCACGATGATCTCGCCCTTATCCGGTTCCATCTCGCCGGCGAGGATCTTGAGGAACGTCGATTTACCGGAGCCATTGGCGCCGATGAGCCCATAGCAGTTCCCCGGGGTGAACTTTATGTTGACGTCTTTGAAAATGACCCTCTTCCCATAGGCGAGGGCTACATTCGATGCACTGATCATGCTTGTTTGACTCCCTTGCAGAACAATAAAAAAACCACAGGATCTCGCCTGCGGCTAAAGTTTAACCCCAATATTTAGATTATAACGCTTTTCATGGCAATATAAATAGTAAACAATGTGACAATTTATCGGCAGTCTCCGCCCGAAAACTGCGCCGGCCGGCTATCGTCCCTGATACATTACCTTGCCGCCGACTATGGTGTAGGCCACCCGGGTAGATCGAATCTCATCTTCCGGCACCATCGTGATGTCCTTTGTGAGGACGGTAATGTCGGCGAGCTTGCCGGGCGTAAGCGAACCCTTGATTCCCTCCTCGAAAGCAGCATACGCATTGTTGATGGTGCACGCGCGAAGGGCCTCTTCCCGGCTCATGCGCTGCTCCGGGTAGAAGGTCGAGCCGTCGGGCAGCTTCCTCGTCACGGCAGCATAAAAATTTGGAATCGGATCGACGTCCTCGACAGGTGCATCCGTTCCATTCGTCACGACTGCTCCGCTCCGCATGAGCTTTTGCCAGACGTAGGCGCCCTCCTCGGCCCGCCTTGTTCCCAGCCTTTTTATGACCCATGGCCCATCGGATGTACAGTGAATCGCCTGCATCGATGCTATGACGCCAAGCTGGGCAAATCGTGAAATATCGACAGTACTGAGATGCTGGGCGTGCTCGATCCGCCATCGGAGGCTTTTGGAATTAATGTCCTTATTCTCCCCGAAGACGGTTTCATAAATGTTAAGCGTTTCACGATTGGCGCGGTCTCCTATGGCATGTACGCAAAGCTGAAAACCGTTTTTGAAGGCAAGCCGGGCCGTCTCCAGGACGTCTTGCGTCGATTCGACATTGAGTCCCGTGCTGCCCGAAAGGTCGGAATAGGGTTCGAGTAACCACGCAGTGTGCAGGCCAAGGGCGCCATCCATGAATTTCTTGATGGCCCTCACGGTGAGCCTCTTATCGCCGAAATTGACGATCTTATACCTGGCAAGATTTTCAGCAAGGTCCTTGTTGTCCTCGTGAATCATCACCCAGAGCCGGATTCCGAGATTGTTCTCCTCCACAAGTTTTTTGTAAAGATCGATGTCCCGGAACGAGGAAGATGCATCCTCAAAACTGGTGATCCCTTTGGACAGGCAGTCCTCGACAGCCAGACCGATGGCTTTGCGCCGTTGCGCCTCGGCCTGCTCCGGCGTCCGCCCGGCGATTGCTTCTTCATGGGCACTTGAAATCAGCCCCTCTGCGGCATCGAAGAAGACCCCCACAGGGTTCCCGCTGGTGTCCCTGAGTATTGCACCGCCCTCGGGGTCCTTCGTATCTTTGGTTACCCCCGCCAGTTCCCTGGCCTTCAGATTGGCGAACAGGGCATGACCGCTGGCATGAGTCAGCAGCACCGGGTTGTCGGGAGATACTTTATTCAGGGCCTCATCGGTCGGATATCCCGCGATCTGAGATAAGGGGCGCTTATTCCATTTCTCCTGGTGCCAACCCGATCCGACGATCCATTCCCCCGGCCCGGCCTTCCGCACGCTATCTTCGACCATGGAGACGATCTGGTCCCAATTCGCGGCCTTCGCCAGATCCAGTTCCATCTTTGACTTGCCGAAAAAGAGCAGATGTCCATGGCCTTCTATGAAGCCGGGCATGGCGAACATGCCTTCGATATCCAGTAGCTGTGTCGACTTTCCGATGTAGGGGTCTATCTCACGTCTGCTTCCCACCGCGACAATAATGTCTTCCCGAATTGCTATTGCTTCTGCATCGGGGTGCTTCTCGTCGACGGTGACTATTTTGCCGTTTATAAGGACCAGGTCGGCCGGCTCCATCTTTTGCCCGCAGGCGCCGCCGAATAAAACAAAAGCAACCGGCAGCAGCACCCCGAACACAAAGAGTACGTTGTTTCTTTCCCACTGCTGCCTGCTCCTTTCCCGGAGAATCACGATTCCCCTGCCGTCATTCAGGTTAAAGAGGGAACACAAAAGATATCGCGGTTGTGACACAGTCTCGATGCTCTGTCGGCCGCTCTATTTTGCCCCCGCACTTTTGAGCAGTTTCACAACCTCCCGGTGGCTGCCACGGGAGGCAAGCATAAGGGCGGTTACACCGTCCTTGTCTTTCTCATTAACGGCGGCCTTTTTGGCAAGCAGCATCTGCACGACGTCGCGGTAGCCATCCATGGAGGCAAGCATCAGGGCGGTTTGCCCGTTATTGTCCCTGGCGTTGACGTCGGCTTTTTTTGCGAGAAGCAACCGCACGACCGGCTTGTGGCCATAGTGCGAGGCATGTTGCAAAGCGGTTGTGCCCTCCTGGTCTTTGGCGTTGATCCCGGCCCCCTTTTCAAGAAGATCTTTGACGACTTCGAGGCGGCCATTCAGGGAGGCAAGAATTAGGGCGGTTACACCCTTAGCGTCCGCTGCATCCACTTGTGCCCCTTTGGCGAGCAGCAGATCCAGGGCTTCCTTGTGGCCATCCTGCGCGGCAAGCATCAGCGGGGTTGCGCCGTCTTCGTTACAGGCATTGACCTCAGCGCCCCTCTCCAGCAGCAACTGCACGACCTCACGGTTGCCAAGCATGGAAGCTACGATAAGCGGGGTAAAACCATTATTCATCCTGTCGCCGAGCTGTGCGCCATGGTCGAGCAGCGCCAGCACGACCTGTGCATTGCCGCTGCCGGAGGCGATCATCAGGGCCGTTTCGCCGTCATTGGCGCGGGCATTGACCTCGGCTCCCCTGGCGAGCAATGCGGCAACGATCTCGCGGTCGTCATTCCAGGCAGCTGCCATCAAAGCCGTCCGGTCGCTGTCCCTTTTGGCGTTTACGTCGGCCCCTTTGTCGAGCAGCGCCTGCACGACGTCCCGGTGGCCGTTCTGGCAAGCGAGCATCAACGGGGTCACACCCTCTTTGTCCACGGCATTTACGTCACCCCCCCTGGCAAGCAGCACTTCTACGATCTCGAGGTGGCCGTCCTGGGCTGCAATCGCCAGCGGGGTGTAGCCGTCCTTGTTGGTTGCGGCGACCTTGGCGCCTTTATCGAGGAGCACCTCCAGGACCTCCATGCTGCTGTTCTGGGAGGCAACCATCAGGGCGGTTTCGCCGTCCTCGGCCTCGGCGTTGACATCGGCGCCTCCGGCGAGCAGCGCCTCCACAACCTTGACATAGCTTTTCATACAGGCAAACATCAACGGGGTCCCGCCGTTTTTGATCCTCGAATTGACATCGGCGCCCCTGGCGAGCAGCGCCTGCACAACATCGAGGTGGCCATACCGGGAAGCAAGCGCCAGGGCGGTAGCCCCATTGTCGTCCGTCGCGTTGACCTCGACCCCCTTTGCGGCGAGCAGGACCCGCACGACCTCCAGGCGCCCGTGCCGTGAGGCAAGCGTCAACGCGGTCGATGCCTCTTTGTCTTTGGCGTTGACATCGGCCCCGCAGGCGAGCAGCGCCTCCACGACCCCGGCATGGCCCATCAGGGAAGCAAACGTCAAAGCGGTAGCGGCGTCGTTGCCGCTCCTGGCATTGACATCGGCGCCTCCGGCGAGCAGTGCCTCCACGACCTCCCGATTGCCGTTCCACGAGGCTGTCATCAACGCGGTCCAGTCGTCTTTATTGACCGCATTGACCTTAGCTCCCCTGGCGAGCAGCACCTTGACTATCTCGCTTTGCCCGTTCTGGGACGCTATCATTAACGCGGTTATGCCGGAGTCGTTACCGGCATTGACGTCGGCGCCTTTATCTATCAGCACCTTCACCGCCTCCGGCATGCCACCCTGTGAAGCAAGCATCAACGCGGTCCAGCCGGACTTATCTTTGGCGTTGACTTTAGCTCCCCTGGCGATGAGGCGCTGGATCGCAGGCACATCGCCGCGCATCGCCGGCTGGCTCAAATCCTCGTTAACTCCGGCAATGGCGCCGGTCACAAACACCACTGCGACCGCCATCACGGTTGCCGTAATTCTACCCCTTATGCCCCCCGGACCCATCTCTTTCCCTCTCAATAGATTTGTTACTGATTATCCAGCCTGAACAGTTCGTTAGACCTTGCAAAGCTTAGAAGATAGCGGCCCATTACGATCATCTGTGTCTGGTACTCCAGGAGGGCTTTGCGTTTAGTGGCCGCCTCCCCGGATGTGAGGTTGAGCGGGATCCACTTTTCCCTGTTAGGATGGTCGTCGGGAGCATCGAGTCTGGACCCGGTCCCGGCGCCCTGGGCCATCGGCCACTGGCCATAATGAATGAGGAAGATGAGCCACGCGGGTTTGAATTCCGGATGCTCCTTGCTTAAATGTTTCCACGCCTGTTTAACGAAAAAGTAAGTCGATGTATGATCCGGGTGCGTATCCTCAGGCCCGGTCGTCGCCAACATGTTAGGCCGAAAATCTGAGAGCACCCGTTCGATCTCCATCTGCACACCCTCACCGGTATAAGACGCCTGAGGAACAACCACTGAGAGCGCCGGAGGCCTGTTTTCCCTGGTGGTAGGAGAAGTGTAAGCCCCCTTTGCGCCATGCTTCAAACGAAGGGCGGTCAGCCCGCCGTCCGGGAATCGCAGGAAGATCACATCGCTCTCCTTCATCCCCAAAGTGGCAAGGGCCTTCAAGGATTCCTCCACGCGGTCTTCACCGTAATCGCGGAAATCCCTCGCGGTTGGATTCGAAATGTGATCCCCCATTTCCACTGCTTCGGGAAAGCCGTCTCCGTTTGTCATGAAGACCACCTTCACGCTTCCGCCCGTTTCGATAACACGCTGAATGAGACCTGCCGCTCCAAGGCTCTCATCGTCAGGATGGGGGGAAAAGACCATAAGACGGGTCTCTTTTGAGATCAGCGGCTCTATTGCCCCGGGTTTTTCCGCCAGGCCGCATGAGGGGAACAGTGTCACAAAGGCGAACAGAAGCATAAACAATACTTGCAGCACGTCGGCCTCCTCTAATTATTCGGTGTTTTGTATTCGGGCATAGCGGAGCGTGGAGATATCCCGCCCAATGGATTCGGGGAGCGATACTCCCTCCCCTGCGGTTTCATCTTAGCATCATACAAAGTGTCGTCAAGAACGTCGTCATGTGCATGTGTAAAGGTTAACGGTTATTCTCTCGATCGAGTTAAAAGTTTTATTGACCGGGCGCCTCTTGTGCGCGTATTTTCCTTTTTGACAACGTCCGTCTCTTCCGATCTCCACTGGAAAAACATACTTTGATTAAGTTTTGATCATGTAAGGTCTAGGTTTTTGGGCCGGGGTGCATGGCTAAAAAAGTTCCGATCAGGTGGCGCGGTTGGGTTGTGCTTCTTGCGAGCGTCGCGGCGGCGCTCGCGGTGGCGGATTTGCCCGTGGGACGCCGGGTGGACCTTTTGTGCTACGATCTGCTGATGGCCGCGGCGCCCCGGGCGCCGGCCGGCCGCGACGATGTCGCGGTGGTGGGGATCGACGATGACGACACCATTTCAGATCGGCAACTGCGGGAAGAAGTCGCGGACACACCGCGGGTATTCCGGCGCGACTACCTTGCCAAAGTTCTCGAATCCCTGCTGGACGCCGGGGCCGCAGGAATCGGCCTGGATATCGTGCTCTCCAGTTCCGTGTACAAAACATGCGATAAGGAGGCCGACCGCAGGCTCAAAAATGTTCTGAGAAACGCCAGGATGCAGGGAAGGCCGGTGGTCCTGGGCTTTTACCCGGCAAGCGCAGGGAAAAAGTCGGAGCTTCCGCACGATTACTTCCTGCTCTCCGTGGACCGCGTGGCTTTCCTCAATTTTGACGAAGACCTGGACGAAAAGAGGCGCTCCGTGACTCTTTCGATCCACGGCAAAGACATGGAAGGCCGGGACACTACGGTCCATTCGGTCTCCCGGGAACTGGCCGGCCTCATCAAAAAAGACCTGCCCTCGGAAAACCCCTCTCACCTGAAGATCGATTACAGGCTCGCTCCGGTTTCCAGGTATGCATTCTGGGATATCTATTCGCTGGCAAGCGAGAAGAACGAAATCAACGATTCGAAGCTCAAAGAGGCATTTGCAAATAAAATAGTCTTTGTGGGCTACACGTTCAGCGCCGAGGACGAGCACACTATCCCGGTCAGCTCAAAGATCGTATCGGGCATAAACCGGGCCTCGGATCGCGTCCACGGCATCTACATTCATGCGCTGGGAGCGAAGACGCTCCTTGCCGGCCAACTGCTAAAGGACGTCCCGGCCTGGATTACCTGGACAGCCGGAGCGGGACTGGCCCTCGCGTCTGCGATAATGTTTTTGATGCTCTCCCCCCTGCGGGCGGGCGCTTTCCTCGGTGCGCTCACCCTGTCTGCATGCTTTGGAGTCTATGCTCTGTTTTCGGCCTTCTGGGTCATGCGGGCCGCCCCGACTGGCGTTCGGACTGTTTATTCCGGCGCAATTACGGGGAGTTACCGCTACGGCGTTCAATATCGGCAATTCCGCCTTGTACAAAGACTTTTCAGGAGCTACGTCAATCCCCATGTGTTGCAGCAAATCCTGG
>CAWGZP010000121.1:0-4037 GCA_963826655.1 uncultured delta proteobacterium | reverse complement strand
CGGTACCAAACGATAGCGGACTTTACCGGGTCGGTTCCCGTTTCGGCGTCCAAAGGCGAGGGACTCGATGAGTTGCGCCGCGTCATCCTGGAACAGCTCCCGGAAGGGCCGGCGTATTTCCCGGAAGATTACGTGACGGATCAGCCCGAGCGGTTCCTGGCGGCGGAGTTGGTTCGTGAGAAGGTTCTGCGGGAGACGCGCCAGGAAGTGCCGCACGCGGTGGCGGTGACGGTGGACAAGTGGGAAGAGACGCCGCGCATCACCCGCATCTACGCCACCATACGCGTGGAGCGCGAAGGGCAGAAGCCCATCGTGATCGGCGCGGGCGGGGCGATGTTGAAGAAGATCGGGACGCTGGCGCGCCAGGAGATGGAAAAGCTGTTCGGCGTGAAGGTGTTTCTGGACCTGCACGTCCGGGTGCTTTCCGACGCTCTTTCGCAGGTGCCGACACTCTGGCCACCAGCTACGCTCTTTCCAAAGCCATAGAAACCCTGGGACATGAAAGCCCGGTCGACTTGGCGCTTTGCGGCAAACAGGCCATCGACGGAGACACGGCTCAAACGGGACCGGGCATTGCCACGAGGCTGAATTTCACCCAGTTTACCTACGTGGTCGACGTGGAGTCGATCGATCCTGAAAACAGGCGTGTGCAGGTCAGACGTAAAGTCGAAGGGGGATTCGAAGTCATAAACGGCCGCCTCCCGGCTCTTTTGACAGTGGAATTGGAACTGGCGAGACCGAGGAGGGCTTCCCTTCCAATGCTCGTCAATTCTCTGCGCGTTCCCGTCAAATCCTGGGACGCCAAGGCTATCGATGCCTCCCCCGAGATGCTCGGCCTCAAAGGTTCCCCAACCTGGGTAAGGGCGATAGCTTCACCCCAGGTTCACAGGGCCGGGCCGAAATGGGACGCCGCGCAGGGGGTCTCCCGGGTTGTCGGGCAAGCGCTCGATGCATTGCTCGCCGACGACGATTTTGCGGCAAAACTTCGGAAACGTTGGGTAGCCTGAAGACGTTGAGCGGTGACAAGGAGCAGTGGTTGCCGGCTTTTTTGCCGGTTCGCGTTTACTTTATATCAAGTATGGGGAAGCCTGCCGGAAAATGGCCAAGAACTCACTGGGAATTGAAGTAGCCGAGATTATACCCGACAGTTGTATGGCCTGTCAGATATGTATAGGCGAATGTCCGGTCGGCGCCATAGAGCTAAACGCCGAGGGCATTGCGCACATCAACCCCGAAGTTTGCGTGGGATGCGGCAAATGCTCTGAGAGTTGCCCGGTAAACGCAGTCAGGTTTGAGAAGAAGAAACGAAGGGCGCTCTCCGCGAAACAACGCGGCGCCCCCGGTGACGGGCTTGAGGATCATCAGCACGTAGGCGTCTTCATCGAAACGGTGAACGGCGAGGGAGCGCCGGTATCGTGGGAACTGGTCGGCAAGGCCGGAGAACTGGCGCGGGAACTGGGCGTCAAGGTCCTGGGACTGCTGCTGGGGCACAACGTGGACGGGGTGGCCCGGGAAGCACTAGCCTACGGCTGCGACGAGGTGCATGTTGTAGACGATCCGAAGCTGTCCGGCTATCTTTCGGCATCGTACGGCAAGGCGCTCGCCGATCTTTGCAGTGAACTTCATCCTCAAATTCTGCTGATAGGTGCAACCTCTTTGGGCAGAGATCTCGCCGGGGTCGTGGCGACACGGCTCAAAACGGGATTGACCGCGGACTGCACGGGACTTTACATCGATAAGGAAACACGGTTGCTTCTCATGACCCGCCCCACTTTCGGCGGGAACATAATGGCCACCATTTTTTGCCAGCACCACCGCCCGCAGATGAGTTCGGTGCGGCCGCGGGTATTCAGGATGCTCGACAAAGACCCCGGCAGAAAGGGTTTTGTCAGCGGTCATAAGTTTGAGCCGCCGGCCGTTGAGCTTCCATCGATCGTCAAGTTCATTCCGGTCTCGGATACCGGCAGCCCCGATATCGCCGGTTATCCGGCGCTCGTAGTGGCTGGACGGGGCGCCTGCGACCCATCTTCCATGCAGTATGCTCGAGGAATTGGCTCAACTGGCCGGTGGGGTCGTTGCCTGTTCGAGACCGGTTGTGCAAGCGGGTCTTATGCCTTATGAAAGACAGGTCGGACAGACCGGTAAAACCGTGGCTCCAAGGCTCTACATCGGCGTGGGAGTCTCGGGGGCGGTTCAACACCTTGTGGCCATCCAGGGGGCCGAGAAAATCGTGGCCATCAATTCAGACCCCAACGCCCCCATTTTCGGGGTCGCCGATGTCGGCATCGTGGGCAACTACCAGGAAATCGTACCCGAACTGATCGCCCAGCTTAAAGAAAAAATCGCAGCGCAAGGCAAGCGGTAAACCCTATGGATGAGACATTCGATGTGGCAATAGTAGGCGCCGGGCCTGCCGGGATCTCGACGGCCTGTGTACTGGCGGCAAACGGGATAAAGGTGATCGTTTTCGAAAGAGGCGAGTATCCCGGCGCAAAGAACATGTTTGGCGGCGTTTTATACGGACATGCCCTGGAACAGATAATTCCCGACTACGTTCAGAGAAACTGTCCCATCGAACGCAACATCGTCGAATCGCGAATCTCTTATCTCACCCAGGAGGCCGGGCTGAGTTTCGCTTATCGGGACCGGATCTTTTTAGAGCAACGCCGCAATAACGCCTTCACGGTCGGCAGGGCTAAATTCGACCGCTGGTTTGCCGCCCAGGCCGCCGCAAAAGGAGCCCTGATCGTATGCGCAACCGTTGTGACCGATCTATTGAAAGACGAGGCGGGCAGGGTCGTCGGCGTCAAGACGGACCGCGCCGAGGGTGACCTGCGCGCCAAGGTGGTTTTGCTGGCTGATGGCGTCAATTCACCGCTGGCGGCAAAGACGGGATTTCGCCCCGAGGTCAAACCCGAGAACGTGGCGCTGGCAGTCAAGGAGTTGATCGCGATTCCCGAAGAAGTCATCGACGAACGTTTCGGAGTAGCGCCCGGGGACGGCGTAACCAATGAAATCCTGGGCGATGTCACGCTGGGAATGAATGGAGTCGCGTTTCTTTATACCAACAGAAATTCCATATCAATCGGGATAGGCGCCAATCTTGCCGACTTTTCCCGGCAAAAGGTGCGCCCCTACGAGATGCTGGAAAGCCTGAAGGCGCATCCCATGATAGCGCCTCTTATAAAAGGCGGGAAACCGCGAGAGTACCTGGCGCACTGGCTCCCGGAAGGCGGCTATGATACCCTGCCCCAACTCTGCGGGGACGGGTTCCTGATCGCGGGGGACAGCGCCACAATGTTCAATGCGCTGCACCGGGAGGGCTCCAACCTGGCCATGACTTCCGGCAGACTTGCGGCCGAAACGATACTCGAGGCCATGGTAACAAAGGATTTCAGCTCGCGGGGGTTACACGGCTATGTCAAACGGCTGGAAGAATCCTTCGTTCTCAAAGATTTGAAAAAATACCGGAGATTTCCTTCATTTATGGAAACACACAAGGAACTCTTCGCCGATCTTCCCCGCGCGACAAATATGGCAGCCAGAGAAATGCTCACAGTGGATGGGGTCCCTAAAAGGGTCAGGCAGCGTGCGATCTGGAAGGCAATTCGGTCGCAGATCTCCCCCTTACGGTTACTCCGTATCGCGTGGGACGCATGGAGAAGCGTTCGATGACCATCAAAGTCGAAGACAAACTTTTTTTGGACCGATTTAACGTTGACGATGAATCACACCTGCGTTTGCTCAACCCCGAGGTTTGTTCTGGCGGGTGCCCGGACCAGCCCTGCCTCTACTTCTGCCCGGCAAATGTCTATAAATTGGACAGGGACCGGATAAGCATCAACTATGAAGGATGCCTGGAATGCGGTTCATGCAGGATCGGCTGCCCCCATTTCAACATCGAGTGGAGGTTTCCTCGCGGCGGATACGGCGTCCGGCATAAGTTTGGGTAGGAGAGAAGCGGAACAGGAAGTGTCACGCGAAGACGCTAATGACGCAACACAAGACAGTGAAGAGTGAAGAGTAACTTCTCAACA
>CAWGZP010000120.1:0-21641 GCA_963826655.1 uncultured delta proteobacterium | reverse complement strand
AGTGTTTGTGAGTATGGGTGAGTACGAGTTACTCGCCAGGTGCCTGATCGTATTTGTCGCCTTCATACCCTTTTTCGCTTTCGAAGAATTGGACCGTGTGTTGGGTGAGGGCAAACTGGGCAAACTCCTTTTCCGGGGAGGATCGGCGGCACAGTTAGACGCGCTCACGGATGATTTGCCTTCAAATACGCCGCCGCGCTAATTCCGATTACGCTTCGAAGACTCCGGGACAAAGGAGGTGATGCGGCCCCGCCGAAAAATCAGGCGCTGTGGGTCAGATGTCGATTGAGGGACTAATGTGGGGCATGCCTGAGTGGTCCCGGCGGGGAATTCACGACGTTCGATCCTGCAGTGTGCGGCATAGCCCTATGTTCGGCATCGGCAAGATACTCAGCCTGAAAAGGAGTGGCCATGAAAGCGCGCATAAAAGGTGTGGTCCCCGCTATTGAAACACCGCGGACAGCTCCGGCCGGTTCGACTCTGCACGCCCGTCTCGGTCTGATTGGCAGGCGACGGGCCGTTATGACCTTGATCGTCATCATGATAGCGGCGGCGGCATCGCAAGCGGTTGCTCAGCAGAGACCCGGCATGCCGTTCATCGCTCAGAAAGCAACAGAAACTAAAACGCTCCAACAGGTTTTAACTGGTGTAATACCAACCCAAATACCGGCGTCGATCCCACAGTTTCTCACCATGTCCGATCCAACGGGTTACATCGGCACTTACCAGCCCGGCGGTGAAACTCTTACGGCCGGCAACTCATTTTTCTCCACCGAAATCACGGCTAACGGGCGTAGCTGTTTCACCTGCCACCAGCCGCAAAATGGTTGGGAGATAAGCCCGCCGCAAATAAAGGCCGAGCTTTACGCGACAGGCGGTAAATCTGTGCTGTTCCAGCCGATCGATGCCGCCAACTGCCCCGATTTGCCGGGAGTAACCGCGCGCTATCCGGATCCGAATTTTATGGCGGCGCACAGCCAACTGTTGACCCGCGGCAACTTTCGCATCAGCCTTAACGCCCCGAATCCGCTTGGGCCGCAGCCGCCGAACGCCAGCTACACAACCTTCGATGGCAATACCGCGCCCCAGTGGGTGCTGACGGTGGCCTACGACCCCTACGGATGCGAAATGGACCCCGTCTACGGCCTCTATTCCAACCAGCTTTCCACATACCGTCGGCCGCTCCCTTCCGCCAACGTCGCCTTCCTCAATAGGAATCCCACTGCCGCCTCTTCCGCGCCCCTCCCCCCCGAGGAAAAGTTAGAGATCATGTGGGACGCGCGAGAACCGGATCTGGGGCATCAGTTCATCGACGCGACCGAGTTCCATGGCCAAACCACCGTGGCGCCTGACCTGAACGCCATTACCCAGGGCGTTATGTTCCAGTCGGGAATGTTTATCGGCCAGACGTACAATACCTGGGCCGGGGACCTTGCCGGCGGCGATGGCAGCGGCGCAATGGGGGGCTCTTTCAACCTCTACGATTTAAGGGTGAGTTCGGAGCCGCCAGACTCGGCGAACTCCTGCTCCCTGGGAGCATACGGTGAGACCGTATGTCCCGGAGTCAAGGTGAAAGCGACACTGCCCGGTGGAACCAGGGCCAATGTCGCCTCCCAACTCTATACTGCCTTCGCTACACCCGCAGCCGCCGCAAACTCGATACAAAACGCACAGCGAGAGTCAATCGCTCGTGGCGAGGCCCTCTTCAGCACTAATCTGTTCACCATTAATAATATTGCGGGCTTAAACGATATAAAGGGAGACCGCGGCGGCAAGGAAACCGGCACTTGTTCGACCTGCCACAGTAACCTTAACGTGGGAGATGATTCCGCACATGACCCCAAACGCCTGGGAATAATGGATAACAGTACCGGCGTAAATGTCATGCCGGCAACACCCGATTTCCCCAGGTTTGCATTCTATTGCCCCACGGGGAGCATACCTTTTTTCTCTAATCCGGTTACTTCTCCGAATTGTCCGGGAAGCACGGCCGGCAATGAGGCGACCTGTGACGAGTATATCACCACAGACCCCGGCAAGGGCCTTATCACAGGCCTGTGCCAGGACCTCGGCAAAATGAAGGTCCCTATCCTGCGCGGAGTGGCAGGTCGCGCGCCATACTTCCACGGCGGCAACGCGGCAACCTTGAATGACGTGGTCAATTTCTACAACAAGCGTTTCAATATCGGTCTGAGCGATCAGCAGAAGCAGGATTTGATCAATTTTCTTGAACTCGCTCTAGGTTTATCTACTTAAAAAGCTACATTCATAGTTCCCTGCGCTCTGCCGTTCGAACGTTTTCCACCCGACGGAAATAGCCAATGGGCGCAGGGGACAACAGACAGCTCTTTAATATGACATTTTTGCCCCTGCTCTATCCGAGCTTTGGGGGTCCTTTATGCCTCTTCACCAGCCACTTGGTATGACAATTTTATCAAGTAACTCCTATAGCGAGCCATAACACGATACCAATTCTCTATTTCCAGAAAATTCAATTTAAACGCCATCTTTCGCAATAGCTACAATTGAATCATGCCTGATACACACTGCGTGATTAGCGATATAAGATCGATTTAACTGTCTTCTTCCCATATCATACACCTTCCCTTTTGTGTGGCATACAACCTGCTAAGTTAAACCCCCAGGTACCGCCATTCTTGGTGTCTCTAATCTACAACCTTTTCCACGGGCTTGGGGCTGTGCCGGTGGGTGACACCGCGCAAAGTCCAATTACGCCTCGAAAACTCCGGAACAAAGGGGGTGATGCAGTCCCGCTTGGAAATCAGGCGCTGTTGGGACATACATTAGACTAAAGGACTAGTCCGGGGCATGGTTAATGCCTGAACAGCCCCTGCGGGAAATTCACGACGTTCGATCCGACCGTGGGTTTGGACACCATTGGCCCCCGGAACATGCGGACTCTGAGAAAAAAGTCGGTAACCACCTTGTCGCTCATCATTTCGACCTCCTCTGCTCCGATTTCAAGATACCGCCCCTCCGGCGGGTGTCCCCGGGCGAAAGCGGAAGGCCTGAACGACCATGGCGAAATAGCTGGTTATTTTATCGAGTCGACTACTCGGAATTCGGTTCATGGCCGGATTGTCAGCATCAACGAATATTTGCATGAAAAGGAGGAGCTATGAAAGAGTGCATAGAATGTTCGGTCCCTGTCAATGAAACACCTCGGACGGGTCCGATCGATTCAGGTCTGCGAGCCTGCGTCGACCTGGTCCGCCGTCGATGGGCCATTATTGTCCTTATCCCCCTGATAGTAGCGATGGCAGGGGCGCAAGCCGCTGCTCAGCAGAAGCCCGGAATGCCGTTCATCGCCCAGAAGGCAACCAAGGCACAAACCCTTCAACAGATTTTTTTAACGGGTACGATACCCACTCAAATACCGGCGTCGATCCCACAGTTCCTCACCTCGTCCGACCCAACCGGTTACATCAGCACTTATCAGCCCAACGGTGGGACATCTACGGCAGGCAACGGATTTTTCACCTCAAAGAACACTGTTAACGGCCGCACCTGTTTTACCTGCCACCAGCCGCAGAATGATTGGGAGATAAGCCCGCCCCAAATAATGGCCGAGTTTCTTGCGACCAACGGAAAGTCTGTGCTGTTTCAGCCCATCGATTCCGCGAACTGCCCCAATTTGCCGGGGGCAACCGCGCGCTATCCAGACCCGAGGTTTATGCCGGCGCACAGCCAACTGTTTAATCGCGGCAACTTCCGCATCGCCATCAATGCCCCCAATCCGCTTGGACCGCAGCCCCCGGACGCGAGCTACACGACCTTTAATGGCAACACCACGCCCGAGTGGGTGCTGACTGTGTCTTATGACCCCTACGGATGTGAACTGGATCACACCTACGGCCTGTATTCCAATCAGATTGGCGTCTACCGCCGGCCGCTCAATGCCGCCAACCTCGCCTTCCTCAATCAGGGTGACCCTGCGGCGACAGACATCATGTGGGACGCCCGCGAAGTGGACCTGAAGGCCCAGTACATCGACGCGACGGAATTCCACGGCCAGACAACCATACCGCCCGACGAAATCTCCACTGAACAGGCCGTCCAGTTCCAGACGGGAATGTTTGTCGCCCAGTCTTATGACAGATTGGCCGGGGACCTTTCCGGAGGCGACCGCAGCGGTGTACAGGGCGGCCCTTTCAACCTCTTCAATATAAGGCAGAGTTCTCCGATTCCCTGCGCGCCTGTGGGATTGCCCAGTGGAAAATACACTGAACTGATCTGTCCGGACCAACCAGGATTCATTTTCGGCGCGCCCACCACCAACATTTTCGGTCCATTCGCAACGTCTAAAACCGGAAAGGCTGGGGAAGATGCGCAGCGCAAATCGATCGCGCGCGGCGAGGCGCTCTTTAACGGGGCCACTTTGCAGTTCACCGTAAGTGATGTCGCCGGCTTGAACGATGTCGTCGCCAACCCGCTACAGGGCTCATGCTCACTCTGCCACAACAACCTGAACGTGGCCAATGACGGCGCTCCCGGCGGCAAGCGGTTGGGAATAATGGACAACAGCAACAAAACTAACGACGGCACGGTTGTCACGGTCATGCCGATAACCTCCGACTTTCCACAATTTGCATTCTACTGCCCTTCCGGTCTCATCCCATTTTTCTCCAACCCCGTCACATCGCCCTACTGTCAACAGCTCCCCGGCAGCCCCACGACCTGTGACGAGTTCATCACCACGGACCCCGGTAAGGGCCTGGTCACCGGCAACTGCTCGGACCTTGGCCAAATGAAAGTCCCTGTCCTTCGCGGAGTGGCGGCTCGTGCGCCATACTTCCACGGCGGCAACGCGGCGACATTGCTGGATGTGGTAAATTTCTACAATAACCGCTTTAGTATTGGCCTGAGCGCTCAGCAGAAACAAGATTTGGTTAATTATTTGAACTCGCTCTAGATTTATCTGTTTAAGGAGTTGCATTCAAGGGTCCCCTGCGCCTCTACCGTTCGGACGTTTTCCACCGGACGGGGGTTACCGAGTCGCGCAGGGACCTTGCTTTACCGTGGAAGGATTTTGCATTTACAAAATGGTAAGAGCCGAGAAGCAGGGCGCCACAACTGGCCCTGCCCTCGGCTCTCGAAGGAGGCATAAAGCCTTGGTGATACTGTCGGGAAAGAGAGAAGTAAAATTAGCGGCAGTTCCCCGGAATCCATTCGCCATAGTGGTTACGGTGCCCCGGGATCCAGTGCCCGTGTTTCCAGTGAGGCTCAACCCATCGCCCGTGGTGGTTGTAGTGGCCTTCAATCCAGACCTTGCCGCAAGGAGGGTGGGCGCTCGCGTCGACGGCTGTAAAGACGGATAAAAAGGCCAGGCAGACACTAAAAACCAGTAGTTTCATTTTCAACTCCTCTTTCCTTTCTGATTGGATAGGGTTCGCTTAATTTCTTCGATTTCGCCTTACAGACAAGGGAGCAAGTTGTTTCGTCTACATGCAAAAATATTTTCTCAGATTACTCGCAGGCCGTGCACTGCTCCGCGACGGGATTTGCTCACCCGACGGTGGCCGAGGGGCCGCCCTTCCTTCTGACGAATGTCCCTGCGAGTGGCCCGGCAATCTGCCGGCTTGGAAATGCGGAAAGATCGACCATTACCCTTGACGTATGCCCCGCATTGGGCGAGGCCAAAAAGCCTTGGGACCTTTTTCTTGAACTTATGCAAGATTTGCGGACGGGCCTTCACGTCCGCAAAGGGGCCTCCAGGTAAAGTGTCTCGCTGAGAGAGGTATTGACCGGCAGGACGATGAAGGCTATATCAGCGTGTATCTATTGTAGGAAAGCCATGCGTTACGGGGGAGAATCGCAGCGGCGGTTCGAAGGCTGCGCTTCCCGGTAACTTCGTGATTTCCCGGTTCGGGGGCGGGTTCACGTGCAACGATTATCCGGGAAAGGGGTAACGAGCCGTTAAGCAGGAGTATTGATAAAAGGTATAAGAGGGGCGGCGACGACGTCCTGCGGCGGAGTACACCATGAAGAGATGGACCATTTCTGTTTTGCTTGCAATTTTTTTGAGCGCTCCCATTGTAGCACGTGCAACCGACGATCAATTCGATCCCGGCAGGACTTCCCTCTTTAATCTCCCGTTTTTGAAAATTCCGATTGGAGCGAGCCCGGATTCCCCGGACACCAAAGAGAAAAAAGAGGAGGGACCGGTAAAGAGCGATGCAGCAAAGGAGAAGGAAAAACAGGACAAAAAAGTCGACGATGCCATCAAGAGGGCGTGGGAGGAAAGATAGGCGGATAAGTGCGTCTGCTTTGGAATCGGCAATCACACTCTAGCCATCGAAGAATCGACGGCCCACTGGACATTGATTTTACTGCGGCGGCGCCTAACCCTTCTTTGTTCTACACATTTGCGAACCTTCATGGACTACTCGTCCAGCCCGCACGAACCCGATCTATTTGTCTTCTGCCGCTGCCATCCCATAGCCGGCGTCAACGTAATTTAGGGATCATCCCCCTCTTGCAGAGGTCCGGTACTTGGTGAGTAAAATGGCAGCTAAACTGTACCGCGACTACAACTCTTATCTACGGGAGACCTTCGGTTGCCGTGTTCAGAAAATTACGCTGGATGCCGGCCTTAGCTGCCCGAACCGCGACGGGACCATCGGTCGCGGCGGCTGCATATACTGCAACGAAAAAGGTTCGGGAACGGGGGCCGCCGCTTTTGCGGGCATCTCCGAGCAAGTAAGGGCGGGGAAGCAAATACTGGCCAGGAAATACAAGGCCGGAAAATTCATAGCCTATTTCCAGTCGTTTTCGAATACCTATGCGCCTCTTTCCAGGCTGGCGGCCCTCTACAGCGAAGCGCTGGCAGATTCCGATGTAGTGGGCTTAAACATCGGCACACGTCCGGATTGTGTTTCGGAGGAAACCCTCGACTACCTTGCTGTGCTCGGCCAAACCCGGCTTATCTGTATGGAATACGGCTTGCAATCCGCAAAGGATGAGACGTTGGCGCGCATCCGCAGGGGGCATACGGTGGATGCTTTCATTGACGCCGTCGAACGTACTTCTAAAAGAAAAATCCCTGTCTGCGCACACGTTATACTCGGACTTCCGGGCGAGGATACCGAAGATATGCTCCAGACGGCAAGGTTGCTTGCCCGCCTTGCCGTCCAGGCGGTGAAAATACATCTGCTCTACGTGGTCAAGGGGACAGCGCTCGAGGCGATGTACAGGTCCGGAGGCTATTCGTGCCTTTCCCGCGGCGAGTACGCCGCCGCGGTCGGAGAATTCCTTGCACTCCTGCCACCGGACGTTATTATCCAGAGGCTGACGGGAGACCCTCACCCGGAGGAGCTTGTGGCGCCTGCGTGGGCGCTTGATAAGCAGAGCAATCGCGATGCCGTTCAGGCATATATGGAGAAAAAAGGGCTCTATCAGGGAATAGAGTGGGCTAAAAACCGCTTTGCATCCGATCGAGACTCTCTTATATTGAGGCGGCAGGGCAATCCTTGACCTGGTCTGGAGACCGCTAAACGGAATGCTCTCCTGGAGTTCAATCAGCCGGACCCGCCCCTTGCGCGGCTTTAAAGCAGGAAGGCCTTAATGGAGATCCAAATTCCCGATACCGGCAAAATGCGCGAGCGACTGCTGGAACTCATCCTCGAATATGCCTTTCAGTATTCTGAGACCCCCGTATTCAAGCTCGCGCACGGTGGAACCAGCCGGTTTTATTTCAACTGCAAGCGAATCACTCTCGATCCCGAAGGACAATACCTAATCGGGAACCTGGCTTTGGAGACCCTGGGAGACCTTGAAATAGACGCCGTGGGGGGGTTGACCCTGGGGGCCGACGCTATCGCGACTGCAACCGCTTACAGCTCCTGGCTTAGAGGGCCCCGGCCAATCCAGTCCTTTATTGTCAGGAAAGTCGGCAAAGACCATGGAATAATCGTTCCCATAGAAGGCAAGGTAAAAACCGGAGACCGCGTCGCGGTAGTCGACGATGTGGTTACAACGGGCGGCTCGACACTCCAGGCCATTTCGGCGTGCAGGCAAGCGGGCCTCGAGGTTGCGAGCGTTCTTGCCATTGTCGATCGGCAGGAAATGAACGGCAGGGAAAATATTGAAAGAGAGGTCCCCAAATTCAAGGCCCTGGTCACTTGCGACGAGGTTATGCAAGCATACAGAGGGCTGAAGACGCACGGTTAGGCCAAAATTCATCGTCTGTTCCCTTTCATCCCCTTATTTTTGACCTTCCCCACCCTTTATCTCGATTCAACAATGGTTATTATTTGACCAATATGTTCGGATCGGCCTCCCTCAGGTTGTATGAGTGTGGTCCGTTTGTAATATCTCAAACAAGGGTCCGGGAGATTGACATGGCGAACAAATTTGAAAAAGAGGTAATCAGGGTGACCTGTTCCCAGTTCGCCGGCGGCGATATGGGCCAAAATCCTTTGGATGAACAGGCCGGAAGAAGTTTCGGGCAGTACTCGCAAACTTTCGGAAAATACCTCTCGGATAAGGAAGGGGATAAGAATTTTTCGGAAGAAGAAAAACTGAGGAAAGAACGAGCCAAGAAAGCGAACCGCATCTACAAGCAGGTGTGTGAAGATCTTCGTTTGAACGCGTGTTTTTTCAATAACTTCGGAGACTGGAGCGACTACGTTGACGGCAGGATGAGCGACGATGAATTTCAGGGCCACGCAGTCATACGGGCTCAGCAGATGATGGCGGACCAGAACTGAGGAGAGCGTGATCCTGGACGCAAAAAAACGGGCATAGCTCCCGATTAGATAAAGGAGGAGGTCATTGTGCCTATTACCTCCTGGCGACGAACGGGTCGCATTGTGATAGATTGCAATGCGGCCCATTTCATTTTTGGGAGGAAAGAATGAGATCGGCGCAATACTGGATTGAAAAACTGAACATGACCGGGCATCCCGAGGGAGGCTTCTTCGCCCCGGCTTTTCGCGCATCGGAGCAACTCGAACGTAAGGGACTCCCGGATCGTTTCACCGCAAACCGCGCGGTGGTGTCTTCCATTTATTATCTGCTCCCGAAAGGGCAGTTTTCCGCCTTTCACAGGTTAAAATCCTTTGAGATCTGGAGTTTTTTCGAAGGCGATCCCCTTTTGATTTACGTTCTCGACCGGCGCGGCGGCCTGGTTGAAAAAAAGCTTGGGCGAAATGTTGAAATTGGAGAGTCTCTGCAAGTCGCGATACCGGCGGGGGACTGGTTTGCCGCTGAACACCCCGGTGGGGCGGCGGAATTCACCCTGGTCGGCTGCGTCGTTGCCCCCGGCTTTGAATACGAGGACATGGAGATTGCCTGCAAGGCGGAGTTGCAGGCAATATATCCGCAACATATTGAAATTATAGAAAAGTTTACGAGGTTACAGTGAATTCTTATCCTCTGAGCCCGGTGTGCCGTGATATTGGGTATCAAGTAGAACAGGAGCAGTTATATGGCAACGGCAAGCATGCTTGAAAACCTATTGTCGGGTTGAGGACCCGCGTTTAAATTCTTCCCCTTAAAGGCTTGGCGGCTGCAAATTTCCAAACCACAAGTCTTCGAGATTGATCTCGATCTCATGGAAGGGCTCGGCTCGTACCTTGTCGTTTTCGGCGAAGCTGCCCAACAGGAACCATCCACTGTCAACTCCGAGTCTGAAGGCGTCCAAGGTCATGGCAACGGGATCGATCAGCCAGATATATCCAACACCATGACGAGCATAGATGGGCATTTTTCTGACTTTGTCATTGCGGAAAGTGCCTGGTGAGAGGACTTCGCATACCCAATCCGGAGCGACGGAAATCCAGTTGTGTTCCAGCTCTGTTGGAAACCTTTCCTTCCTCCAACCTGCAAGGTCGGGCACAACGGTATTTTCTCCTAACAGGATTTCCGTTTCGAAAAGAAAGAGCCACCCTCCGGGTCCGCCGCCCTCGCCAAAGTCATATGGCGGCATTATTTTGCCCCCCAGTACGGACGCTGTCCGCATATGTTTCGGCCCCGGTCTCGGAGTAACGATCAATTCCCCGTCGATGATCTCCCCGATCATGTTATCCGGGATGCGGTAAAGGTCCTCATAGGTTGCTTTCTTTTTTGCGAACTCGCTCATGGCCGCCCTCTGCTTGAGGTGATAACTAAAGCGCTATGCCCGATTCCGGCATTCGAGGCTCAGGGCCGCCAGGGTCCGCCCCCCCCAGCGCAGGCCCGCTCATCCCTTTTTTCTGAACAGGGCCGCTATCGCCTGGGCGCCTACGTCGGGATCTACAAGCTCGAATGAGTCGTAGTCCGGAAGTACCTTATTGAAACCGTAGACCAGGTAGTAAGCCCCGGGGCGGCCTCGCTCGGCGATCTTTTCGGCAAAAACATCGTGGAGTGTAATATAGGTGTAGAATAGGTCGATGTTTCCGAAATCCACGCCGGTCCTTGACTTGATCTCATCAAAGGTCTCTTCCTCAAGCGAACTGCCGTGGAATAGGAAGATATTTTCGGGTGGCGGAACCACGCCTTCGCTCTTCAGAATTGAAATCAGTTCGTTTTTTCTCGGCCCGTATTCGGACATAATTTCCGAATCGATTTCTATTCCAATCGACAGCCGGACAAAATAGCTCATGAGAAGATTAACCCTGCCGTCCCCGCACCCCAGGTCGGCAAACACTGTGCTGCCCGGTTTGATGATCCCCGAAGCGGCGAGGTCTTCGACACACGCCCGCAACTTGGCGATGTCGGTTGTCTTGCGGTAGCCGGTGTTGCCGAAACAACCCGCCTTGCGGCTGTCAAAGTAATCGGCCGCGAGTTTCAAAGTCCGGTGAAGGTCTTGGGTTCCCATCTGCTTTTGCCTGATGAAGTTCCTTATGCGGTTGTGGAGTAGGAAAAGGGACTCCATTTCCGCTCCGCTCGTCACCTGAAGCTGTAACAGCTTTTCGGGATATGTGGTTTTCTGCAGCCTGGCGCAAAGGTAATTTACGCAGATAATGTCTCGGGCCGCAAGGATGCACCCGCGCTCGTGAAGAAAATGGCAGCTGTCCGGCGAATGCCTCGATTCGGGCAAAGTGACTCCAAGCAACAGGTTTATAAGCAGCAACTCCGGTGTGTAGCGATCCTCGATCCCGGCCCCGCAGCAGCTTCCACCCTCCTCCCGGTCGCACTGGCTGCATACCTGCGCAACTCCGGATCGCCGGCCCGCGCCCGCAGTGGCTTCCACTCTTACCGCCAACTCCCGCAATTGGGCGGCTATGCCTGCATCGGCCCTTAGGGCGCCACCCCACCTGTGATACATCTGCTTGGCTTCGGTTATTTTTTCATCTATTCCGATTGGTTTCATACCACGATTTTTCTTAGGCCCCAAAGCCTGGATTCGGCAGTTTATCTTCGGATATTTAACTTCT
The DNA here is from genome assembly GCA_963826655.1 of uncultured delta proteobacterium. Taxonomy (GTDB): domain Bacteria; phylum Desulfobacterota; class Syntrophobacteria; order Syntrophobacterales; family Syntrophobacteraceae; genus SbD1. The sequence continues at coordinate 10,263 of CAWGZP010000120.1, read as the reverse complement.
TCATTCTCGAATCGAAGGTAGAACGGTTCACCCCCGCCTCTTTGGCCGCGCTGGTAATCCGCCATTTGTTCCTTTCGAGAAGATGAAGAATGTAGACGCGCTCCAGTTCCTCCCACGTGTAACCGTCAAAGAAACTGAAGCAGGCGCTTCTTTTCCCATCCGCCTCCCCCCTGTCGCCCGGCTTTGGCGTCGCCTCGCCCTGCACCGGCGCGAGCGCATCCCGGGTTACGGGCACGAAGTGATTTGAGAGATCTTCGGGCGTTATAAGCTCTCCCGGCGTTATAACGAGAATATGCCTGATAAAGTTCTCCAGTTCGCGAATGTTTCCTGGCCATGCGTACCCGAGAAGAAAATCGAGTGCGGACTTCGAAAACTTCTTGCGGGCGGCGCCGAGCCGGAGCGCCTCTTTGCCCAGGAAGTGGTCGAGCAGCAGGGCTATGTCTTCGGGCCTTTCACGCAAAGCTGGAACATGCAACGGCAAAACATTCAATCGGTAGAAGAGGTCTTCCCGGAAGTTTTCCCTGGCAATCTCGGCTCTAAGGTCCCGGTTGGTAGCGGAAATAATTCGCACGTCCACCTTTTTGGGGTGCACACTTCCAACGGGTCTTATTTCACCTTCCTGGATCACGCGCAAAATCTTGGCCTGAAGCTGGAGTTGCATGTCGCCGATTTCGTCAAGAAAAATGCTACCCCCACTGGCAGCTTCGAAAAGCCCCTGCTTGCTCTTGAAGGCTCCGGTAAAGGCGCCCTTTTCATGGCCGAAAAGCTCGCTCTCCAGCAAGGTATCCGGTATGCAACTACAATTCTGGGCTACAAAGGGACCGGCGCCCCGGCCGCTCAACTGGTGGATTTCCTTGGCCATAAGCTCTTTACCCGAACCGCTCTCGCCCGTAATGAGCACCGGGAAATCCGTCCTTGCGTACTCAGCGGCCCTTTTCCTCGCCCCCATGAGAGCGGCGCTTTTCCCAACGATCAGGTCCTGGCTACGGATCGCTTCCAGGGTCTGCCTGAGCTTCTGGTTCTCCTTGACCTGTTCGGAGTAAACCAGCGAATTGCCCAGGGCAATAGAACCGATGTCTATCAACTGCTGGAGAAGCTCCAGGTAGCCTTTGTGAAGGTTGAGGCGGTTTCCCCCGGCGCTCGTGTCAATTATCTGGACCGCTCCGTAGACTTCACCCGTCCTGAGAAAAAGAGGAAAACAGAGGATGAGCCTGCTCTTGACCTCTATTTTCTCCTCGGCCTGCCAGAAGTGGCGAGCATCCTTGCCCGGCTGGGCAATGGTCATTTTGCCATTTTCTATGACCCAGCCGACTATACTGGGACTGCCCGCGTCGATGCACATCGCCTTGATGCGGTCGCTCTGCACGCCGGCAGCCTCGATGCAGGTATACCCCTTGTCGCTTCTGACCCAGATAGAGCCGCGTTCGACGTTTTGCAAATCGAGCAAGGCCGTCAGGAATTTTCGCTGGAGCTTTCCGGGATCGAGTTCCTCGGATACAGCCCGGTAGAAATCAAAAGACTTGTCGCCCATAAGCGCTCCGGGGAAAAATAGTAATGGTGGCCGTTTCTAGTTTGCTTAAAGTAATTTAACATAGTTTCCGAACTATATATCCACCGCCAGTATAAAAGAGCATGGTTTAATCCTTGCATCTCCATGCGGACAGGTCAAGGCGGAAAAGATTTGCTCGCACCCGTCACGGGGCCGACTGAAAGGAAAACGCTTTCGAGCCGTAGCTATAGCAAGAATCTCCAATGCTTGAGAGGGGGGAAGATCGATGAGGGAAATGAATGTGCGTCAGATAACCGTCACAATGACAGACAACAGCGTTTTCCAGGGTAGCCTCAACGTCGGCTCGTGCAGGCGCCTTTCCGACTTTTTCAGAAAACCGGAAAACTTGTTCATTGTACTGTTCGACGCCAGAAAAGGCGAAGACAGCGAAAAAAAAGTCTACTTCATCAACCTGCACCATATCCTCTGGGTGGAACCCAATGAGGCAACCATCGTGGAAAGCGCAGATACAGTGCTGGCCTAAGGCGCACACCTCTGGTGCGCCGGAAACGATCATGGCATTCGATGGAATACAGGCCAACTTAAGGGACGCAGCACTAAACGGGTGGAGCGAAAGAGATGTATCGCAATTCAGAAATTCTTCGACAAAATCCGATGGGCCAATTTCTGCTTCCCCCTTTTGTAAAGGGGGATCGAGGTGGATTTCAAAACACTGGACGATATTCGGAAAATCCCAGTCCATCTCCCTCCCTTTAAGAACGGGAGAAAACTCGGAAGGAAACCCATGGCCTCCCCTATGATCCGCTTTCGCGCGGGCAGTGTCGAGGCTCAGCCCTTCATTGTGCTCCCGCCGATTTTCTCACATTTTGGGCACGCTTCTGGTAAATTGTAACATCGGGACGAAACGTGCTCGCATTCCTTCTCAAATAGACGGTATATAAGCTATTGGCGTTTGGTAAGGCCCGCTCGGCTCAGGGAAGGTCCTGTCGGCTCCTGAGGTTGCCGGACATCGAGAAGAGAGGCTGCTTGATCTGTCAGGACCCGGACCCAATGCAGCCTCCGCCGGTAGAGGCGCTGGATTCGCGCGCGGTTTTAGCCGATTGACTCAAACTGTTATTGCTCTATAATTCGATTGCATATTCGAATGTTTGCAAGACCTGACTTCCTGAAATCGGGGGCAGGTAATATACGGGGTTTGGGGGGGGGCTCTATGGGCAAAGTGCTCATCATCGGCGCGGGCGGAGTTGGAAATGTCGTGACTCAGAAGTGCGCCCGGGTACCCGAGGTTTTCTCGGAGATAACGCTTGCAAGCCGGACTCTGGAGAAATGTGAAAAAATCGCGGGCCTGATCGCTCGTCCGATCTGCACCGCGAAGGTGGATGCGGACGATGTGGCGCAAACGGCCGCTCTTCTTCGCCGGGTCTCACCGGACCTCGTAATAAATGCAGCCCTTCCTTACCAGGATTTGGCGATTATGGACGCCTGCCTGGAAGCGGGAGTGAACTACCTTGACACGGCCAACTACGAACCTCCGGAGGAAGCCGCCTTCTCGTACAAGTGGCAGTGGGCCTATGATGAAAAATTCCGCAGGGCCGGGCTTACGGCCCTGCTTGGCTCGGGCTTCGACCCCGGTGTGACCAACGTGTTTTGCGGCTACGCTCTGAAGCACCATTTCGACGAGATAAATTCTATAGACATAATGGACTGCAACGGGGGGACGCACGGCTATCCTTTCGCCACCAATTTCAACCCGGAAATAAATATCAGGGAGGTCACGGCGCCGGGCAAATTCTGGGAAAAAGGGGTCTGGAAGGGGACCGAGCCTCTGTGTGTACACGAACCTTTCGATTTCCCGCAGATCGGCGTTCGAGAAAAATACCTCATGTATCACGAAGAACTGGAGTCACTCGTCAAACACATCCCGGGGCTTGAGCGGATCCGTTTCTGGATGACCTTCACCCAGGAATACCTGACCCACTTGAGGGTCCTGCAGAATGTGGGAATGACGAGGATCGACCCGGTTGATTTCCAGGGGCGCAAGATAGTCCCGCTTCAGTTCCTCAAGGCGCTTTTGCCGGACCCCGCCTCGCTTGCCCCCGGCTATAAGGGAAAGACAAACATCGGGTGCATGATAGAGGGCATAAAGGACGGAAAGCAGCGCAGTTATTATATCTACAATGTCTGCGATCACGAGGAGGCTTACCGGGAAATGGCCGTCCAGGCGATTGCCTACACAACCGGCATCCCCGCAATGATCGGGGCTAAAATGATGCTGACCGGCAAGTGGACTGGAAAGGGCGTGTTCAACATGGAGCAGTTCGACCCCGACCCATTCATGGCGGACCTTTCCAGGTACGGGCTCCCATGGACCGAAGTCTTTCCCGGGGTGGAGGAACAAAGCTGAAGTGTGGCCGGGTTCGCAACTGATGATCGACCTGAGGGAGGCTGAGACCCCCTGCTATGTAGTCGATGAGGGTCTGCTCGAAAAAAACCTCCGGATCCTCGACTCCGTGCAGGCACGGACAGGCTGCCGGATCCTTCTGGCGCTAAAAGCCTTCGCCATGTCCGCCCTTTTCCCCCTTATAAAACGCTATCTCCATGGAGTCGCGGCAAGTTCGCTCCATGAAGCCCGGCTCGGGTTCGAAGAATTTGGCAAAGAAGTCCACATATTCTCGCCCGCTTACAGTGAAAGGGAATTCGGGCAGATCCTCGGCCTTGCCGATCACATAGTATTTAATTCCTTCTCGCAATGGCTCTCTTTTAAGCCCGGGATCGCGTCTGACGCAAAGCGCAAAAAATTTGCAATCCGAGTAAATCCCGAACATTCCGAAGTCGCGACTGCTCTCTACGACCCCTGCGCGCCTTTTTCACGCCTGGGAGTCACCAGGGCAAACTTCCAACCCGAAGAACTCGAGGGAATTTCAGGCCTCCATTTCCATTCTCTCTGTGAGTTGGATTCCGGTTCTCTTGACCGGACCCTGGCGGTTTTCGAGGAAAAATTCGGCGAATTTCTCTACGGGATGGAATGGGTGAATTTCGGCGGAGGACACCATATTACGAAGCCGGGCTACGATCTTGACCTGCTCTGCTCCCTGATAACCCGGTTCGGCTCAAAGTACGGCGTGCGTGTATATCTTGAACCCGGCGAGGCGATAGCGCTCGACACGGGCTTCCTCGTAGCCTCGGTGCTCGACATAATTGACAACGGCATGAAAATAGCGATTCTGGATACCTCGGCGGCCACACACATGCCGGACGTGCTGGAGATGCCCTACAGACCGGAAGTGGCCGGCGCAGGCCTTCCGGGCGTCTATCCATTCACCTACAGGCTTGGCGGCCTGAGTTGCCTCGCCGGTGATTTCGCCGGCGACTACTCCTTCCCCGAACCACTGGAAGTCGGATCCAAGGTGGTCTTCCTCGACATGGCCCACTACACGATGGTGAAAAACAATACCTTCAACGGCGTACGTCTCCCGTCCATAGCAATACGCAAGCATGGAGGAGGCTTGCGGGTGGTGCGGCGGTTCGACTATGAAGAGTACCGCCGAAGGCTTTCCTCCTGAGATAGCCTGTATTAACGTTCGTCTGTTTTTTCTCGCGCCCTTGCGTCTTCTTGTGAAACCGGTTCCCGATTTATGAAACCGGCGCCTCCCGGTGAATCATTACATTTTCTATCAGTTCGCGGACCCTGACATCACATCGCAAACGTGCCGGCCTGTTCGAACCATGCCTGCGGTCCCACCTTCCGGATGGACTCGATCGAGTCCGGACCGCTTTTGTTATACTCGGAAATAATTCTGTAGACGCTCGATTCGGACAGTCCCGTGTGCATGGCGATTTCCGACAACGGCCTCGGATCAACCAGCAGGTTGTAGATCACGAGCCATTTTTGGAACTTCAGAAAGCCTGATGACATCTGCATTTTCATCTTCACATCGTCGACCGATAAATAACCTGCCACATCCCTTCCGTTTATCTTCATCACGATCCCCCTCTCCGTGCTAAGGATATATGTTCAGATAAACCGTGTGTTATTTCAAAAATCCACGTTATTTACAGGCGCATTAATATGGGGAAAAAGAAGAAAACAAAATAGAGTGAATTACCTAATGAGTGTATGCCGCGATGGTATTTTTAAATTGACGCTGGTAGGAATAGCAGAACAACTCATGATTTCAGCCCTGCCTTAGCGGGCCGCCTGAAGTCTCGGGGCCATGCCCCTGCGCTGGAGAGCGGACCTTACGAAGTCGGCTATTTCATCGCTTCCAACGGTCCCCTTGGTAAAAAACTGGCTCGCGCCGCTCTGGAAAGCGGCCTCACGATATTCAGGAATGTCATGGCTGGTGAGGATAACCACTTCCACGCTCGAATCGGCCTCTTTGATCATTCTGGTGACTTCCAGGCCGTTTTTCCCGGGCAGCCTGATGTCCATAAAAATGAGGTCCGGTTTGAGGCTTTCCAGTTTATCGAGCGCTTCGTTTCCATCGCAGGCCTCCCCAATCTGTAGACCGGGGAGCCGAAACGCCAGTATGTCTTTCAGCGATTTCCGGAAAGTCTGATTATCTTCCACCAAAAGCACAAAGCACATTATTCAACCACGCTCTATTGAAATTGATATAAATTAAACTACTATCTCACTTTGGAGTACATTGTCCACAACTACCGTACGCAGGTAAATACATTGTTTACAGTAATGGCCACGGGGAAATACTGTATTTCCATCTTGGGGTTCACATGGCTCTTGCACGAGCCCGCAAAATAAGCTAAAAAATTTGCGAGGTTTATTACCGATTTGCGAAAGACTTACTTGGTGGATTTTCAACCTTGAAAACCGCTGTTGAGTTGGGCCGGCTTCCATTCGGGCAGACTTGCCCAAAAACGTAGCATCCGGGGAGAGGGTTTAGACTATGGCGGCAGATAGAAAAAAAATCGTAATCGCCGAAGATCACACGATCCTCAGAGAAGGCCTGAGAATGCTTCTATCCTCGAACCCGGACTTCGAGGTAGTCGGTGAGGCACAGGACGGTCTTGAGGCCATCCGTTCAGTCGAAGCCTGTAAGCCGGATCTCATCCTCATGGACCTCTCGATGCCGAGGATGAACGGAGTGGGGGCAATTCAGGAAATAAAAAAGCAAAGCCCCTCCACAAAAATTCTCGTGCTCACGGTTCACAAAACCGAGGAGTATATTCTCACTACCCTTAAAGCCGGAGCGGACGGCTACATCCTCAAAGACGCCACTCACAGCGAGCTGATGCTGGCCCTCGAAAATATATTTTCGGGCAAAAGCTACCTGAGCCCCAGCATTTCGGAAAAGGTCATCGAGGGATACCTCGAAGGAAGAAAGTCTATAAAATCATCCACTTCATGGGATACACTCACCCAACGCGAGCGTGAGATTCTCAAGATGATTGCCGAGGGCTACAAGAACAAGGACATCGCCGATTATCTCTGCATCAGCGCCAAAACGGTTGAAAAACACCGCGCGAACCTGATGAAAAAACTCGACCTTCACAGCGCCTCATCACTTACTGCCTTCGCCATGGAAAAAGGGCTGATTACAAAATAGCGTTAAAGGGTCTCGGGGCCGGTCGGGAATCAGACCCTTTTGATCTGCTTTTGTCTTCACGGGGCAATGCCCCCCCCGGAACTCGAAGAGTGTCGTCACCGCCCTTCCTTCCCGCCGCGTTTAGATCGTGAAAATTTTTATGTCGCGGAAAATCGATTATTATCTTACAAGACACAAGTTTGAAGATCTCGCCCACAGCTAAAGGAGGCCCTGCAATGCATACTGAAGGCATCAAGGAGCAAGCCCGCCGGCTGCTCGACAGTCTTCCGGATACGGCGACCTGGGAAGATCCGATATACCAGATCTCACTACTGTCCGGTAAATTTGGATGAGAGCCGGGAATGCGTAGGGTGGGCACAGTTTCATCGTGCCCACCGCCCTTCATGGCGAGAGGGTTGGCACGCTAAGCCCTTGTCCAACCAGTACAAATTGAATTAATGATTCTATCCGGGCATTAAGCGCGATCTGGAATGCCGGGAACAGATCATTAATCCGAATTCAAATCAAAAATGAAGTCTTGTGAAAAAGAGTTAGTGAACTTAGGCACTTACAGCTAAGAATTCGAATTTCCCCGGACAGTAGTGACCAGATCTATGTTCGGCAGGCAATTGAAGCGGGTATAAAGGATAGTGATGAAGGCAAAACGGTCGATGTCAAAGAGGTTCGCAGAAGGTTTGGTTTGCCGGAATGAAGGTGCACTGGACCCAAAACGCCATCGATCACCTGGTCAACATCTATGAAATAGACGTTCTGGCCGTCATTCACGGCGCACAGCTGCTGTCTGATACTGTCGTACAAACTGAAAGGGATTTCCATTGAAGGGCTTGGACGGAGCACGTTATAAAATACAAGGGCTGGCGGAGCGCAGCCCACCAAGTCTTCACCCTGCCCCGCCCGTACAAACCAGTTTTTCAAGCTCCCGGCGCAAAGGGCCGGGCTTGAATCCAAACGACATGGCCCTGGTGATTTCGAGAGAAACATCCGGTGGGCGAGGGGCGGGCATTTTACTGATTTTAATGGTGCGTGGCGAAATCGGGGCGTTATGCGCTCCGATCACGTCACGCAGCAGTTTTCCAAAATCAAAGCGGGAAATACGCTCCAAACCTCCGATGTGAAGAATCCCGTTTACCTCCGGAAGCGCAAGCAGGATCGCCCTGGCTGCATCCGCCGCGCTTACCGGCGTCCTGTATTCGTCCGTAAACAGATCGAGCTGCCGTCCATCCTTCATAGCGTTCATCCAGGGCTGGATGAAACTTGCCGCGCCCGGTCCGGCATCGCCAAACATAAGGGCAGTGCGGCAAACCAATGCCCGCGGGTAGCTCTTTAGCACGACCTCTTCGGCTTCAGCTTTCTGTTCTCCATAGATGGATATTGGGCAGACAGGATCATCCTCATTGTATGGTGCTTTCAGACCGTTAAAGACCATATCCGAGGAGATGAATGCGAAGGGAATGTGCAATCGGCGCAAAGACAGGCCAGATTGCGAGTGGCTTCAACATTTAAAACGCGCGATTGCTCCGGGTTCAGTTGGCAAAAATTAGGGCTGGATATGGCGGCTGCATGAATCACGGCCTCGGGCCGTATCTGCGCAAGATTTTCTTTGATTTCGGTCGGAAGTGTCAGGTCGGCCCGCCTCAGCTCTACTCCCTCAAACCGGCAGCAGTTCCTGTACGCGAGGCCGTATACGTCCCAGCGACCCTGCGCCATGCGGCATAGATTCCAACCCAGAAAGCCGCTGGCGCCCGTTATCAGAAGTTTTCGCACCGGAGGACCACTCGTTCAGTTTTTAGTTCTCAGTTCTAAAACAAAGTTCCACCATCCCAAACACAACTATATATCACCTACTTTGAAGCCGTTGATAGATTTCCGCCCGCAACCTTTATTGCCAGACAGTCGTACAAAACACGCTCGCCCTGGTAGGCGGTTTCGCCCCGCTTCAGAATGCGCCATCCGCCGTTTTGGAAAACGCCTTCGGTGGCAAGACGCTCGACCAGCCGGGGAGCGGTGTCGAGATATTCCACAAGCTGGGGGTCTTGAGCGAGCACGACGTGCTTGAGCAATACGAGAACTTAAAGTCGAAGCAGGTGAAGGGCACGAACGTATTGCTGAATGTCCCGTCAGGCAGTTCCTCCCATGTCGTGGCCAGGGGACGCAGCTCCGCCTGCTGGCGGGGGCCGTTCGCGCAGAGGGCGACGAGGCGTCCGCCGGGCTTCAAGAACTTGAGGGCGTGGAGGATGTGGGCGACGACTTGGCCCTTGGAAAATGGGGGATTCATGAGCACGCAATCGTGGCTATCCTCGCTGTCGGGACACACTGGCATGCTGGCCGCCATGGGCGATGTCGAGGCGGACCCCGTGGCTCTCGCCGTCCGCCCACTCGACGCGGGAAGCGGGTCTTGTCGTACCCGTACTCGGGCGCGACCGCGGCCATGGAGTGGATCGCGTCCTCCACCTCGGACCAGGTTGAGAGGGGGCGGTTGAGCCAGGAATGGTCGGAGGATTCGGTCCAAAGAAGAAAGATGTTTGTCAGCGGAATTTGCGCGGCGGAGCGAACCCTTGACACCGCCCCGAGCTTCCATAGGATGTCCCTGGAAAGCGAAGGGAAGAAGACGCCGGGAAGCTGGGATGTCCGCCCGTCGGGTTTCACGCTCGCCCCAGGTAGATCGCCGCCGGCGTCCGGTAGTCGAGGCTCTGGTGCAAGCGCTCGTGGTTGTAGAACCGGAAGTAGCGCGGATCCCCGCTCGCGCTTCCGTCACCGACGCGTAATCCTTCAAGTACACCTCCTCGTATTTCAGCGAGCGCCACAACCGCTCGACGAAAATGTTGTCCAGCAGCGCCCCCGCCCGTCCATGCTGATGGCGCATCGCGCCCCGCCAGCTCTCCCGTGAACTTCTCGCAGGTGAACTGCGACCCCTGGTCGCTGTTGAAGATCTCCGGCCGGCCGCGCCGTAGCGCCCGCTGCAGCGCTTCCACACAGAACTCCACCTCCATGGTCACCGACAGCGACCAACTGAGCACGAACCGGCTGAACCAGTCCATCACCGCGACCAGGTACAGGAACCCCTGCGCCATCCGGATGTACGTGATATCCGTGCTCCACACCTGGTTGACGCGCGCCACCGTCGTGTCTCTCAACAGATACGGAAGATCCTCTGGCCTTCCCCGGTTGGCTGAGCTTCGGTTTCGG
>CAWGZP010000119.1:0-11000 GCA_963826655.1 uncultured delta proteobacterium | reverse complement strand
CTCGCTTGCCCGGCTTTTGGCGTCATCGCGCTCTGAGCCGGCCCCGATCCGGGCAATGCCTTGGCAATCGAAGCGCGCGCCAGAAGCTGTACCTTTGATTTATCCCCAAGAAGATAGAATCGCTGCTCCTCCCGGCCGGGCAGCAGGTGCAGGTAGATCTCGTCGCGCACTACACCGCTGGCTACCACCGGGTCCTGCCGGTGTAGTACCAAGCGAACGAACGATCTCCAGATTTCCTCGGCTGACGAACGGAAATGGCAAAGCGCCCTTTAAGTCCGAATTTTCTTGGCAAACAAATCGGCGTGCCACATCCCTGACTAAAACTGCCTCATCTCGGAGTCCGTTCCTTATCGCCGTCATTTCAGCCATTAACTCCGGTCGTTTCGGAGGTTCTTCAACTAGACGGAAAATCGAGCGCAGTACGCGGAATGCTGGATGCAAGAAAATTGCGCAGACCTGCAATAGTCGAATCGACTCGTCATATTGATTAAATCTCGTGGGTTTGGTGACGACCGCATCCGCTCCCAGTTCGTACGCCCAACGTTCGGTTTCTTGCCTCTGTGAGCTTGTGAATATGATGACCGGCACCCGATTAACACTGTGAGCACGCCCGCCGGACCTATTACGAGCGCTCCGCTTTTCGTGTCGCCGGGACTGCTCCGTTTGATGCACTCCATTACCCTGTCTTCGGTTTCATAGGTCTCCAGGCCCCAAAGGTCGACGGCTGTGTGAAAAACGACCCCGTCGCCGGTGATTTCAAGCCAGACCGGTTCATCGGAGGCCCCTTCGATCATGAAGGCATCAAAACCCGTACCGGCCATCGATTCGGCTACGGTCCCACCCGAGTACGATTCCGAATAAAAGCCGGTTTGCGGAGACTTGGTGAAAACACCGTAACGGCAGGACCCCCATATCCCGGTTCCGGTGACGGGACCTATCGAGAAAATCAGCCTGTTGTCTTTGCCCAGTGGATCCACCCCGGCCGGGTTATTATTCAGCAGAAGGTATGTACCAAGTCCTTTACCACCCAGGTACCTCCGCATAACATCGTCGGGAAGGGTCCTGATTTCAAAAGACCTGCTGGTCATGTCAACAACGAGGACCCGGTTAAAAAAACCGCGCATCGTTTATCTCCTTGATTCAGACAGCCGACAAAAGAAGCCATCGACTATCGATAATGCCTCGCATTAGTGCCGGCAAGATTATAACAAATATCAACGCCGGGCCCTTTGCTTTTCTCACTGTTTTTAATTTGAGCAGAAATTGTACACTATTTCACTTACAGCGCCGGCGCTCCCGGTTGTAGCATCCAGAGCCTTCATTTTCCCCCAACCGGTTTGGGATCAAATGAAAAATGAACACTAAGAAGATAAAACTCATCAAAGACAAACGATTAGATAATAATAATTCTGGCGATTCGACATCGACCTGCAATGAAATGTTCGCGATATTGTCATGTAGAATCGATTTGGCGATAATCGTCGATGCTATTCCTGTTACACTCCGAAAGAGTTTGAAGAACCCTCCAAACGTTCTCCCGGAATACACAACGATGATTAACGTTGAAGGCGGTAGCCTGACGCTCGAGGACATAACAAACGTTTCGTACTCTGTAGTGTCAACGCCGGCACCTACTCCGGTCCCCGGCGCTATTTGGTTCCTGGGTTCCGGCTTGGTCGGTCTTGTGGGGCTCAAACGAAAGAGGCTGCCGGGCTAGCTTCACTTTGTGCAAAGATTCATAGCAGAGTTCTGCATTAGCTCCTCTTTTTTCTTTGGCAGGACCACATGGACTCCTTCTCAATCTATCAGGATGATTGCAACTTATCGACAAGTGATGATAGTCCGGTAACATACCCCACAGGTCAAAATCAAGAGTGCCAATTGACACAATTTGGCCAAGACGAAGCTGATACTTTCAATCACATTATTTAAATCATTAAAACCTTACCATTCGCGAAGAAGAGGCGCCTGATTGCAAGGATACTCGCTGAACCAATAAAGGGTTGGTCCAATTCCTCAAGGTTGTTTCGCTTGGGGGACGATGCTCCTGACGCCCAGTCTGTACTCTACAGGCAACCCATTGCTCCGACTGCAACCCAAGAATTACATGGGCCGATATCGCAAGAGATTATAGATCAGTTCCCACCGCCCAATTCCGGTACAATAGTAAATTAAATTAGGGCTTGACTGAAGCGCGATTCTACTGTACGTTGCTCTTTGAGCGGTCGCAGGCCGCTTAAAACTCCATCCTACATATTCCCTGTGCATTTGACGACCACATTGAGGTTCCCGTTCCCCACACCGAGGAGTGGCCCTATGATTGGGGCATCCGACCGCGGCGCCGAAATCCTTGACCCTGATTTTTTTTGCATGCCAAGGCAGTATTCATCTGTATGGAAAGAGCCCTTGCCAGGCTGGCGGGAGACACTTGACAGGGCATCCGACAGTATGGCTTCTGCCGCCCTGCCGCCGATCTTTTTTCGCGCTGACGATATAGGTGTCCGCAGCCATGCTTTTGACCTCCTCTGCCGGCTGTTTCGATCGTATGAAGTGCCGCTTGCGATGGCGGTCATTCCTGCGTGGCTCGGTGAGGCAAGGCAGGAAAAACTCTTTCAGTCAGCTCCTATGGATGAGGAACTCTGGAGTTGGCACCAGCATGGCTGGAGGCATATCGACTGGCAAAAATGCGGCCCGAAATCTGAATTTGGCTCCGACCGGACCTCAGATCGCCAGCGCCAGGACATTTTCCAGGGCCTCGTCAAAATGGAGCGTATTTTCGGCCCCGATTTCCTCCGGGTCTTTACTCCTCCCTGGAATTGCTTTTCCCCGGTTACTCTAAAATTATTGCAGAAATTGGACTTCAAAGGCGTTTCCGCCTCCGATCCCTTCCCGCCGGGCGTAAAATTTAGTCACGGAATGCAAAACCTGCCTGTCCGCCTTGACCTTCATGCCCGCAAGAGCAAAGATGCTGCCACCGACTTTTCACTTTTAATCGATCAGTTCCTGGCCTTATCGAAGGCGGGTGGGCCAACTGGAATAATGATCCATCACCAGAGGATGTCTCCTTTTGCCTTCCAATTCCTTGATCGAATGATTTACAATCTGAAATATGTTATCAAGGCCCGATTTTGCAGTTTTAAGGAGATATTGAACGGTTTCGATGAAAAACAGTCCCGCTCTCGTCTACGCTGACAGTAATGGAAATATCCTCGACTGGCCGGCCCTGGGAATGGCAGGAGCCAGCGGAAGCGAATGGAAAATACCCTCGTCGACCGAATTGATTCCTCTGCCACAGGGAAGCGAACTTTTTCTTCTCCCAGGCCGTGTTCCTGTTGGATTTGACCGCGAAACCGCCCGTTTTGAGCCCCTATCGTCGGATCCCTTCAATGCCCAAAAGCCCGTTCAGGCAGTAGCTGCATTCATTTCCCCTGCCCATACGCAACTCTACTCGGCGGCTTACAAGACCTCGGCGGGTGCGCCTCTTCTGCCTCTTTTCGCCTACACCGCCGTGGGCTGGCTAAATGGCGGCTTTGTGGTTCCAGCGGTAAGAATCGACAACGACCAACGACAGGATTTCCGGAATTTCAACCCCAAAACAATCGAGCGCAACGCGGTTAGACGCATGAAAGCCGAACGGCAAAACAGGCTCTTGCAGCACTTGGGCAGGTGCGCTCTCACGTACGGCTGCCCGGCGGCAAGAAACCTCTTTATGAATCGCTGGGAGGCACCTCTTCCGACCTCCCCCGACTGCAACGCAGGCTGCATCGGTTGCATCAGCCGCCAGGATGGGACCGGGTTGCACGCGACCCAGGACCGCATCACTTTCGTGCCAACTCCGGATGAATTATGCGGCGTTGCAATCCCTCATCTACAAAAGGCCCCGCGCTCGGTGGTGAGCTTCGGCCAGGGCTGCGAGGGCGAACCACTGCTCCAGTCAAAAACTATTGAAGCCTCCATATCCATGATGCGCAAGGCGACGGGCCGGGGCACCATAAATCTGAACACAAACGGAAGCCTTCCCGAAGAGGTGGAAAAACTCTGCCGGGCCGGTCTTCAGAGCATCCGCGTCAGTATGAACAGCGCGCGCCCGGAGTACTACCATAAATACTTTCGCCCGAAGGGATACACCTTTGACCAGGCGAGGCGCTCGATCTCCGTCGTAAAGGCCTGCGGCGGCTTTGCATCCATCAACTATTTCATTCTTCCCGGATTCACCGACCAGGAAAGCGAATGGAACGCCCTCAGGGCGCTCATAGCCGAAACCCACCTGGATTTGATCCAGATGCGAAACTTAAACATCGATCCCGAATGGTATCTCGACATATTGAGACCCGACATGAGCGAAAAGAAGATTGGAGTCGAGCGCCTCATCTCACGCATTCGGGATGAATTCCCCGATGTCCGGCTCGGCTACTTCAATCCTCCGCTGGATTGACTCATTCGGCTCACCATCCGGTCACTTTAATCCTCCGCCACTTGAGCATCACTGAAGACGTGCTTAGCTTGGCAAAGATTCAGTCTCGCAACCCCGAATCACTAACGCAGTTAACCGGATCAACCCAAAGGAGTGGAAATATGGCGCTTACATTGCCCGACCTGCCTTATGCGAAAAACGCGCTTGAACCCTATATCAGCGCGAAGACTTTGGACTTTCACCATGACAAGCACCACAAAGCTTATGTAGATAACGGGAACAAGCTCATTGCCGGGACCGATCTGGAAAAGGATGACGCCGAGTCCATAATCAAGAAAGTTGCCGGCGACGCCACAAAGGCCGGTATTTTCAATAACGCCGCTCAAGCCTGGAACCATTCATTTTTCTGGAATTGCCTGAAGCCCAAAGGCGGGGGGCGTCCCACAGGTCAGATTGCCCAAAAGATCGATGCCGACCTCGGGGGCTATGAAAAGTTTGCGGAAGAGCTGAAAAACGCCGGAGTAACCCAGTTTGGAAGCGGGTGGGCCTGGCTTGTGTTAAAAAACGGCAAGCTCGAAGTGATGAAAACCGGAAACGCCGATACCCCGGTTGCCCACGAAATCAAACCGCTGTTGACGGTGGACGTCTGGGAACACGCTTACTACCTCGACTATCAGAACAGGAGGCCTGATTTCATCCAGGCCGTCATCGACAATCTCATTAATTGGGATTTTGTAAACTCGAACCTGAAGTAACTATCAGCACGTTTAGGGGCACCATACACATGACAATTTCATGACGGAAAAAGACGGGCTCGCCGATCCGCCTTTTTCCGTCTGGATATGCGTTATTTTGTATCTCTGAGGTTCTGCGTCTCCACGTGAAACGCAATAGTCATCGTCTTTAATTCGGGTAAACGTTTCCCGTTTCCAGAATGCACCACCCGTTTCGGGTCTTTCCCAGGAGCAGGTTCACCTGCCAGCCTTTCCGGCAATGGTCGGTTATCTCTTTGGGGACCCGCACTTCGACAATCCCTGAAGACGCTATCCCGGACAGTATCAAAATGCCGGGATGAACTTGGTCGATTACAAAATAATCGTCAAGCTCCGCAGTCCAGTATCTTGGAGCATGACTCTGAGCGTATTCATATATCAGCCTTGCAAGCCTTTCGGCAGCAGGCAATTCCCTTGCCGCCTCTGCGGCAAGCCTGATGCCCCGGTCTGCCATGTCCTTTTGAATGTAGCTTTCTTCTTCGAGCCACTTCACCAGTTTTTTTGTTACTACCCCCGCCGCCTGGAGCAGTGCCTCGGAAGCCATCACCTTGCGTATCATGAAATAGTTCAAAAAGTTGCCCAAGGAGGAGACAACCTTTCCAGGACCGAAGATGAAGCAGAACTCGAGGTTTTTCTGGAAGTAAAGTTTCTCGTAGAGCGCCACCTCAGACGAATTATCAAGGTCATGATAACCGTGTCCGTTCAAACAATGGCGCAAGAGGTCTATCACCTCTTCATACTTATTGAAGGTACGGGGCTTCAACCGCTTCTGCTGGTCCCTAAGGAAAAGCGTCAACACCTCTTCGATGCTGGGCCGTGCAACTGTGGGAAAGTGCAAGACCTTTTTGCTCTCACTCATATTTGCCACCATATCCGATTGATCCCCCTTATATTCGCGTTCCACACGCAGGGCAATAGCGAAAATCGCGAGCAGTGGGATTACCACACTGAGGACACCTGTCCGCGCGGGATTCCTGAACGGCGCCCCTGGATCCATTTTCCACCGATGAAATGGACCCGCAACGATTGCAAATCAAAACAGGATTACCTTTCTTAATAGGAAAAAGAGGAATGAAAAAAAGGCTCAGGCATTCGTCAATCCGCTTCAGCCTAGCCTCGGCCAGTCCGCATGCGGGACAAACCCTTGGGGTATTGTCCAGGTTGACTGTCTTAGGCTGAACCCCTCCGATAAAGAAAAACATTTCGCACTCACATCTCGAAAGCCTTATTTATATATACCACAATTTTTAGAGGATGGCTACGATTCGGTACTTGACGGGAAACCCTCGTCGTTACAAAGCAAAACCCTTGCGAAACAGGCGCCAAGCCCGCTTTGCACGGCTGAAGGGATACAATTTCACGCAGGGGGCCGGAGAAAGAATGACACACTGAGGGCTTCATCTCCGGATTTCCGCGTCAACCTTATCACCGAAGGGCATTCTTCAACCGGGCCACCAGGTCCCCTACCCCGTCCGCGATGTTTTTATCGTGCAGACTGGATTCGATCAGCCGCTCAAAAGCGCTTCCGACCACAACCCCGTCAGAAAACCCGGATAGCCGTGCGGCCTCTTCTGGTGTCGAGACCCCGAATCCTATACAGATAGGCAATCCGTTGCAGTTCATTTTCAAATCCTGCGCCACCCGTGCCGTATCTTCGAAATTCAACCCTCCGCTGCCCGTAATGCCGGTCATCGAAACAAGATAGATGAAACCCGACGCCTTAGCCGCTATCTGAGACATTCGCCCTGCAGAGGTTGTTGGTGCGACAAGTCTTATGAAATCGAGCCCATTGCCCCAGACGCCGGTAAGCTCGTCGGATTCCTCCGGAGGCAGATCGACCACCAGCGTCCCGTCGGCTCCCGCAGTGACCGCATCCTCATAGAAAGCCTCGGCCCCGTATGCCAGGATAGGATTATAGTAGCTAAAAATTACTATGGGAATGGAGCTGAACTCTCTTAAGCGCGCGACCATTTCAATCACGCTCTTCAAATTGACCCCGGCGTCTATTGCGCGTGCCGATGAGCGTTGAATTACGGGGCCATCGGCGGTCGGGTCGGAAAACGGCACGCCCAATTCAAGGAGGTCCAAACCGGAGGTGGCCATACGCCTCACTATCTCCTCGGATCGATCTATATCGGGGTCTCCCGCCGTGACAAAGCCTACGAGCGCTTTTTCTCCCCTGGCGCGCAGTCGCGTGAATGTCTCTTCTATTCTGTTCATGACAGTTTATCCTTTCCTGCGGAAGCCTCGCTTTCACACCGCGACACAATTCCGAGGTCCTTATCGCCTCGTCCGGAGAGATTTACAATGACGATGCCGGTGCCCGGCAAACGGGCGGCTTCGATCATGGCCCGCGAGATGGCGTGAGAACTCTCCAGGGCAGGGATGATTCCCTCGATGGAACTCAGGAGATGAAAAGCTCGAAGCGCTTCTTCATCAACAACACTTTCATAGCGGACGCGACCCGTGTCCTTTAACCAGGAATGCTCCGGTCCCACGCCCGGGTAGTCGAGACCGGCGGATATGGAGTGGGCCTCCTGGATCTGGCCGTTTTTATCCTGCAGAACGTAGGATTTGGAGCCGTGAAGAACGCCTACCGACCCTGCCTCAAGGGTCGCCGCGTGCTTTCCGGTGTCGATTCCACGGCCCGCGGCTTCAACGCCCACCATTTCAACCGGGTAATCGAGGAAAGGATAAAAGAGACCCATCGCATTGCTTCCTCCACCCACACAGGCAACAAGCATTTCCGGCAGCCTCCCTTCGGCCTCCATGATTTGCTCTTTTGCCTCGTCGCCAATCACCCGCTGGAAATCCCGGACCATTGCCGGGTAGGGGTGGGGACCGGCAACCGAACCGATAATGTAGAATGTGTCACGTACAGAACCTACCCAATAGCGCATCGCTTCGTTCATGGCGTCCTTGAGGGTCCCCATCCCCGAATCGACGGACACCACTTCGGCACCCAGCAACTTCATCCGCTGCACGTTCGGCGCCTGCCTGAGGATATCCTCGGCCCCCATGAAAATCTTACATTCCATGCCGAAAAGAGCTGCCACCGTTGCCGTGGCAACCCCGTGCTGCCCCGCCCCTGTCTCGGCGATCACCTTGGTCTTGCCCATCCATTTGGCGAGAAGCGCCTGACCCAGTGTGTTGTTGATTTTATGCGCGCCCGTATGCGCAAGGTCCTCTCTTTTCAGATAGATGGATGCCCCACCGATAAGGGCACTGAGCCTATTGGCCCGAAAAAGCGGGGTGGGCCTTCCGGCGTAGTTTTTCAGGAGCAGTTTCAATTCCACCTGGAAAGCCGGTTCTGCGCATATCGAGTAATAAGCCTCCTCGAGTTCTATCAGTGCGGGCATGAGCGTTTCAGCGACATAGCGCCCACCGTATATGCCGAAATGACCCGCAGCATCCGGCAATGCCGCCTCCTTGCCCAAAACGAAAGATTTTAGTGTCAAATTATTGCTCCGCCGATTTCACTTGAATATTTTTCATTTAAATATTCTCCCTGGTTCACGCCGAAGTTTCGCATTCCTGACCGCTTTGACAAAGGCGCCTACTTTTCCGATGTCCTTTCGCCCAGCCCCCGATTCCACGCCCGAGCTTACGTCCACTGCGTCCGGACCGAATGTGTAAATCGCTTCGCCCACGTTTTCCGGGCTGAGACCGCCCGCCAGGATAGAAGGCATCCCGCCTGTCGGCTCTTTTGCCTCGCCCCACTTCCAGGCGAGCCCTGCGCCACCGGGGATAGACCCTCCTCCGCTTTCGATCAGGCAGGCCGTCGCCCTGTAGAGGGCGGCTTCAGCAAATGACGGCCTCTTTTTCGCAAAAAACGTTTTGATCACTCTCATTCCCGCCGATTCCAGGGCCTCGACCATCTCGGGAGATTCGTTCCCGTGCAACTGAACGCAGTTCAACCTGCAAAACTCGGCCTTCTTCATGACCTCGAGGAAAGACTCGTCAACGAAGACGCCGATCTTCCAGATCTCCTCCGGAAGGCTGCCGCTAATTTCCCGGGCCGTATGTTCGCTTACGAAACGAGGGCTCGGAGGATAGAATACCAACCCTATGGCCTCGGCGCCCGTTGCCACGCAGGCAATAGCCTCGTCGGCCCGCGTGAGGCCGCAGACTTTTATCTGGGGAGATTTGTGTGAATCATCCCGCCCCTTTTCGTTCATGATTCCACTCCGTGCAAAGCCTTCAGGAACTCTACGGGATCGTCCGCCCTCATTATGCCTTCGCCTATCAGAAAATTCCATATCCCGGCATCGAGGAGCCGCTTGATATCTGTCCGGGAGCCAATCCCGCTCTCGGCGACCAGGACCTGGCCCGGAGCAACTCGGGCGGCAATGTGGACCGATGTGGAAATATCCGTTTCAAATGTTTTCAGGTCGCGATTGTTAATCCCGATGAGCCTGGCCCCGGCCTTTGCAGCCGTTTCATATTCTCTTTCATCGTGCGCTTCCACAAGGGCGTCCAAACCGATGCCCGCGCACAACGCAATCAGGTCCCGAAGAAGCTCCGGCGAAAGCGCCCGCACTATGAGCAATACGGCATCCGCCCCAACGGCGGCCGATTCGTAAACCTGGTATGAGCCTATGAGAAAGTCCTTTCTCAGCACGGGCAAGGCCACGGCCAGTTTGACTTTTCTCAGGTCCTCGATGCTCCCCCCGAAAAAGTTCTTATCCGTAAGCACCGAGATTGCCGCAGCACCTCCGAGTTCGTATTTCAGCGCATATTCAGCAGGATCGATCTTTCCCCTTATTTCGCCCTTCGATGGGGAAGACCTCTTTATTTCGGAAATGATGTTAATCCCCAGAGGGCCCGGCACAGCCAGCCGTTCGGTGAACGCGGTTTTTCTGCGCGGCTTCTCGGCCTCCTGCCGCAGGACCTGCTCCGGCATCATCTTAACCGCCGTGGCCACTTCACATCTTTTCAAATCAAGAATTCCCGCAAGAAAATCGGGCATCGGAGTTAATCCTCTCCTCTGGTGAAACGCACGAGCCCTTCGAGTTTTTTCATCGCCCTGCCTTCATAAATGGAGGCTTCAGCCATTTTGATACCCTCGTTCAAATCTTGCCCCACGCCGGCGGCAACGAGGGCCATCCCCGCATTGACCGCTACGACGTCCAACCTTGGCCCACTTTCACCGGAAAGGATCTTTAAGGTTATTGCAGCGTTTTCCGCGGGCGTTCCTCCCGCCAGGTCACGGGGATCGGCCCTGCGGCCCAAGAACTGATCAGGGGAAATGTCATAGGTGCGGATAATCCCGTTATTAAGTTCCGAGACCCTGGTCGGGGCGCACACACTGATTTCATCCAGCCCATCATGTCCGTGGACCACGAAAGCCCGCTTCGCCCCCAAAAGCTTGAGCGCCCCCGCGAACATTTCCGTCAACTGCGGCGCATATACCCCGATCAATTGGCAGTTGGCGCCTGCCGGGTTTGTCAACGGCCCCAGCATATTGAAAATCGAGCGCACCCCGAGTTCATGGCGCGCCCTCGATGCAAACCGCATGGCCCCGTGAAACAAGGGGGCAAAAAGAAATCCTATGCCTATTATCCTGATCGCCTCTTCGACGACCTCCGGACCGGCCTCCAGGTTCACACCCAGCGCATCCAGTAGATCAGCGCTACCGCACTTGCTCGAAACAGAGCGGTTTCCGTGCTTGGCCACGGTGACCCCGCATCCAGCCACCACAAAAGCAGCCGTGGTCGAAATATTAAAAGTGTTCGAGCCGTCCCCTCCCGTCCCGCAAGTGTCCAATACCACGTCGGAGTCCGTTTGGAGCCTTGTCGCCCTGCGACGCATGG